>JAFGFW010000104.1 GCA_016930875.1 Deltaproteobacteria bacterium
CTAGTCAAACTCTTTCTAACCCAGTATCCATGGGCACCGCAAGTATTTTTTTGACTAGAATCCCTAGTTTTTTATGCAACTACAGGGTAAAATCCAGAGGAGGCGTGGGATGACTAAGAGAATAACACAAATAAACAACATCGGTTTTGTGTCCACCAGAATTGCCGGCACTGACGGGGTATCGCTTGAGACGGGGAAATGGGCAGAAGTGCTCGAAGAACTAGGGCATTCATGCTTCTATTTTGCAGGAGAATTGGACAGGCCCGAAGAGCGATGTATGTTGTGCCCCAAGGCTCATTTCAATCATCCGGAGATATCCTCAATCAGTGACGCCGTTTTTGGAAAGATCACCCGTTCGGAAGATGTAACAGAGCGGATCCGCACAGTAAAACGAGAACTGACCTACGACGTAAGGAGCTTTATCAGAACGTTCCAAATCGATATCATGATTGTGGAAAACGCTTTTGCTATTCCCATGAACATACCTTTAGGACTTGCTCTCACAGATGTTGTTGCGGAAACCGCAATACCCACAGTAGCCCACAACCACGATTTCTTTTGGGAGCGGAAGCGTTTTTTGGTGAATTCTGTCTGGGGTTACTTGAATAAAGCCTTTCCACCCCGGCATCCCTTTATCCGGCAGGTCGTGATCAATTCTGAGGCAAGGTCCCAGCTTGCTTTCAGACGAGGCGCCGCTGCTATTATTATTCCAAACGTAATGAATTACGCAAAACCGCCGCCGCCGCCAGACGATTATGCGTGTGATGTTCGAGAAGCCTTTGATGTGGCTGAAGACCAGTACCTCATTCTTCAGCCAACACGTATTGTCCAGCGGAAAGGAATAGAACATGCTATTGAGCTGGTAAATGGCTTACGACGTAAGGGACTTAGCGCAAAACTTGTAATATCCCATGGCGGCGACGACGAAGGAGGCGCGTACGAAAGGCGTCTAAGGGAGTATTCAAAACTAATGGAGGTGGACACGCTGTTCATCTCTGATTTGATTGGGGATGAACGTGGCAAGACCGCCGACGGCAGGAAAGTGTACAGGCTATTCGATGTTTATCCCCACGCCGATCTTGTTACTTACCCGTCCTCATACGAGGGATTTGGCAATGCTTTTTTGGAAGCTGTCTATTTCAAGAAACCAATTCTCGTGAACACCTACTCAATATACCAACATGATATTAAGCCAAAGGGCTTCAAAATGATTGAAATGGACGAATATATCAGCGAAGAAACCGTTGATCAGGTTGTGCATACACTAGAGAACAAGTCATGGGCAAGTAAAATGGCAGAGCACAATTACAGCGTAGCAAAGCGCTTTTACTCTTATGTCAATCTGAGAAGAAAGCTGAAATTCGTTTTGAGTGATTTCTTTGGCGAGGAGTGACCTGTGCTGGAACGACCAAGTTTGTTTTGCTCCGCCACGGTCAAACTGTTTGGAATTTTCAGAAAAAGTCCATGGGATGCACAGACATCAATTTTTCTGATGAAGGTATTCGAAAAGCCGTGCAGGTGCTTTAAGAAGCGGAGGATTTACTGTGAGGGCGGAATGGCTAACCCTAACGTTGCATAACTTTTTTTGAGGTTTTACTTGTCGGAGCCTATGCAGCTTTTCTTGTTGTGCCCGGGAAATGGAGCAGATCTTTCCGAACACCAGGATTTGCGCTCCTAGTGAGTGTGAGGTCTTCCTAGGGCCGTGTCAGCCGTCCTGCGCGTTGAATGATGCGATGTCTAAGGGTGTCGAGAGTTCGAAAAGTCCAAGCCGCAGGCCGTTTTGGTAGAGACCGGGGCAGCGCTGGGGAGGATAGAGGCGCATACGTGATATTAGAAATGCCAGGGTGTATGGTCTTTTTTTACTGGGGGATGCTCCGATGACTAGAAAACCCACCTATGAAGAGTTGGAGCAAAAGGTCAGAACATTAGAAAAGGAAGTGGCTGAATTCAGTCGGACCAAGGAGGAGTTGAGTGTGGTGTATGATGCCTTGAATTCCTCTGTGAGCGGCGTCATCATAACAAATCTGGACGGACAGATTAGGTACGTCAATTCTGCATTTCTCAGCATGTTCGACTATAAAGACAACACTGCAGTATTAGGTGAAAATGCGACCGTCTTGTTTGCTCCGGAAACATTGAAAAGGTTTTCCCACGTCAAAGCCATTATCGATGAGACAAAAGGAGAGACTGAGGAGTTCACTGCCCAGCGTCAGGACGGCACAACATTTCCTGTGGAGGTCTCTTCTTCGAATGTTAGCGATAACAAGGCAAATATCGTCGGCAGAATGGCGTCATTTGTCGACATCACCGGCCGCAAGCAAGCAGAGGAGGCTCTCAGGGAAAGCGAGCGGAGGTATCGACACATCACCCAAGCCATTACAGACTACATTTACACTGTGCGCGTAAAGGATGGGCATCCTGTTGAAACAATCCACAGACCTGCCTGTGTAGCGGTTACCGGTTACACAGAAGACGACTTTGATGCCAACCCGCACCTGTGGATACAGATGGTACATGAGGAAGACCGTAGGGCTGTGGGAGACCAAGCCGCACAAATACTCTCAGGTGTGAAGGTTGGACCAATAGAGCGCCGAATCTTTCGGAAGGACGGCGTAATGCGTTGGATCAGGAATGAGTTTGTGCCCCACTATGATTCCCAAGGCAAGCTCTTGTCTTACGATGGTCTGATTCGTGACATCCACGAGCAAAAGATAGCGGAACAGGCGTTGCGGGAGAGCGAAAAAAAGTACAGTACTCTAGTTGAAAACTCTCTGACAGGCATATATATCGACCAGGACGAAAAAATCGTATTTGCCAACAACAGATTTGCTGAGATTTATAGGTATCCAAAAGAGGAGTTGATAGGGATTGAGAGCTGGAAGCTGGTCCATCCTGACGACAGGGACTTGACCATGGACATGAGGACAAAGAGGCTAAAGGGCGAAGACGCCCCATCAGAATATGAGGCCAGAGGCCTGACAAAAGACGGTGAAACCATATGGATCAACAGGAGAAACGCCCGCATAGAGTATAAAGGAAAGCTTGCCATATTGGGCAACGTCGTGGATATCACTGAAAAAAAACAGGCAGAGGAACAGTTACGCAAGATAAATGAGGAGCTCAAAAACTTTGTCCGTGTTGTCTCCCATGACCTGAAAAACCCCATCATTTCCATCCAGGGATTTTCATCACGACTGCTCAAAAAATATCAAGACAAATTGGGAGAAAAGGGTCGGAGTTACCTTGAGCTGATCAACGCCGGTGCCCGCCGAATGGAAGTATTCGTCGCGGACCTTCTAGCCTTGTCAAGCATCGGCCGGGTAGTCTCGACTTTCAAGGATATTCCCTCCCTTGAGATACTGAGAAATGTCACTTCAGGCCTCGAAGACAGACTGAGGGAGAAAGGAATTGATCTGGTCGTGGCCGACAACCTCCCTGCGATTTACTGTGATGGAGAAAGGATCTATCAGGTGTTCGAGAATCTGCTCGTAAACGCGACCAAGTTTATGGGGGCTACCAAGGATCCAAAGATCGAGGTAGGATACGAAGATAGGGAAGACTTCCATCAGTTCTATGTGAGGGATAATGGCATCGGGATTGATCCGAATTATCACAAGAAAATATTTGAGATGTTTCACCGCTTACGAGAAATTGAAGATGAGACAGGAACGGGTTTGGGGCTTGCCATTGTTGAGAGAATTGTGAAGCACCACGGTGGAAAGGTCTGGGTGGAGTCTGAAAAGGGTCAAGGCGCCGCCTTCCATTTTACCTTGCTTAAGCATTTTGATCTGTAAAGGATTCCAGCAGGGAATCGTTTCATGCAAATACCGCTTTTACAAGATATCGCCGTCATCTTCGGCCTATCCGTGCTTGTTCTTCTTATTAGTCATCAAATTCGAATGCCGACGATTGTGGGTCTTCTTCTGACTGGTATTTTCGTCGGCCCTCACGGCTTGCGGTTGATTAAGGCGGTTCATAACGTTGAAACCTTGGCCGAGATCGGCGTTGTCCCGCTACTTTGTTTGAAACAGCAGTGGAAGTCTTTGTGCGGGTTTTAATCCAATATCTGATCCCTCAAAATGAAATCGAGCGGTTTGTGGCAGACATACGCGCTGACGGCTACAAGATGTTCCGAACCCTCTCGAAGCCTTCTGCCTTTGCCAGTGATCTGAAGTCATATCTCTCCGATGTCGAGGTCAAGACATTTCGGATTGAAGAAAAATCGTCAATTATTGGCCAATCACTTACTGAAATTGGATTGCGAAAGAAGCACGGCGTCACCTTAGTTGCTATCCGGCGAAACGAACAAACATTGTCCAATCCCGATAGTAGTACGGAGCTGTGTGCAAACGATCTCATCCTGTCACTAGCAACACCTGAAAAAATGGCAGAGGTGGGAGATCTCTTCAAGACTTCAGCAGAAGTACTTGAAAACAACAGGATGAAATAAGCCTTCGGAGTCAACACTTGCACCTGGGTTGAGGCCAAAGTTCGGGGAACCATCCGCTTTAGGAGTTGCGAGGAATCTCTGAACAGAGGAAAGAGGGGACATATATGAAAACGACATCGTGGCTTCGGCAATTACAGTTCGCAAAGCTCAGGCAAGTCTTCTGGAATCTTGGTCTAATATCCGTGGGCAGCGTGCTTTGTGCAGTTGCCATAAACGGGATTCTGATTCCCCATAAATTTGTGAGCGGAGGGTTTACGGGATTGGCGCTCGTTATTTATTATCTCCTGCCCGCCGTACCAGTAGCATGGGTTTACTTTTTTCTTAATGTGCCTCTTTTTGTCTTAGGATGGAAATATGTCAGCCGGCGTTTCTTCATCTATAGTATAGCGGGAATGATAATCTTTTCTTGTGCCCTTAAATGGGTTAACGCCTCCCTTCCGGTTCAAGACCAGATCCTGAGCGCGCTCCTGGCAGGCATTATTTCCGGGGCAGGCGCGGGCGTTATTCTCAGGTCAGTGGGATCGGCTGGAGGGTTGGATATCCTTTCGGTCATGGTGCTCCAGCGTTTTTCTGTACGGCTGGGCACCACCAGCCTTGCCTTCAACAGCCTCGTGTTGGCAGCGGCAGCCATGCTCTTGTCCCTTGAAAGGGCTCTGTATACACTCGTCTACATCTATGTTAGCTCATACATGCTTAACCTGGTAGTAACGGGTCTGAGTCAGAGAAAGGCAGTCTTCATCATCTCTGCGCGCTGGCAGG
Organism: Deltaproteobacteria bacterium; assembly: GCA_016930875.1. Taxonomy (NCBI): domain Bacteria; kingdom Pseudomonadati; phylum Myxococcota; class Myxococcia; species Deltaproteobacteria bacterium. The sequence continues at coordinate 5,210 of JAFGFW010000104.1, forward strand.
AAATATCCCAAGAGATTTTCGAGAAGCTTGATCGAGGCTTGACAGTCATCAAAGGTCAAGGGGGGTACTCGGGTCAGGAAGAGCAGATCTTATATACGGTCATCACCTTCCGGGAGCTATCCCGAATTAAAGGAATTATTCGCCGGCTGGACCCAAGTGCTTTTGTGGTTGTAACTGAAACATTGGAGGTAATGGGACAAGGGATCGGGAATCAGCCTCATTGGTGAGACCCGTTCTGCCAGTTGTCCTCACCTCGGCGATTACCATCGATCCCTTCACAGAATAACTGAAAAGCTAGTTGGTTATCCTGCCATGTCCTCGCAAATGCCCGCCAAAAAACAAAGGGCTACGGCGCTAACCGTAACCCCTTGATTTTCCTGGTGCCGAGGCGCAGAATCGAACTGCGGACACGCGGATTTTCAGTCCGCTGCTCTACCGACTGAGCTACCTCGGCAAGTTTGACGCAAGTTGGATATTTATTAGAAGCCCTAATTCTTGTCAAGATTTTTCTGGAGATCTGTCAAGTCTCCAAAAGCGTGCTGGAGCATGGCGGCGACGACTATGGTTGCAGTGTCTGATTTTAGGGTTCGTGGGCCAAGGCAAACACAAACAAAGCCATGTCGGAGCGCCAATTCCACCTCCTTGTCTGTGAAGCCGCCTTCAGGGCCTACGAGCGCCAGCACACTGCGGACGTCATGCATTTTGGCCAGGCAAGACGTTGATTCAGCGCCGGATTGGTGATTGTGAAAGATGACTTTTAGGTTATGGGACCGCCGAGCCGTAACCAATTCCTCAAAGGAGACCAGAGAACCAATATGCGGCGCCCGCGATCTGCCGCACTGCTTGAGAGACTCCCTGGCAATCGTTTTCCAGCGTTGTTTTCTTCCGGCCAAGCGTGAAGGCTCAGGCCTTGCCACACTGCGTTCTGACATAAAGGGTAGAAAAGCAACGACCCCCAGTTCTGTCAACTGCCTCACAATGCGATCCATGTTTCGGGCCTTTAGAAGGGACTGACCTATTTCGATCTCCAGACAAGATTCCGATATAGCGGAATCTTTGTCTAGGATTAAAAGCCTGATCGCCCGAGACGTACTGTCAGCAATACGGGCACGGTATTCCGATCCTTGGCCGTCGAACAGAAAAATCTCGTCGCCGGGTTTCAGACGCAAAACCGTACGAATATGCCTCACATCGGGCCCTGTGAGGGTTGAGCCGGCGGAAGAAACAGCCTCCTTGTCGATGAAGAAACGTCTCATTTTAGGTTATCGATTTGCATGCAAAATCAAGCTTATGCCGACTGTGGCAAAGAGAATATTGGAGGCCCATGCAGCAAGAAAAGGGGGAAGTATTCCCGTGTACCCCAGGGTTCGGAATAGTTCAAAGCTGACCAGGTACAAGGCAACAATAGCAAAACCGATACCGATGCCTGCCGCAACACCCCTTCCTTTTTCTTTTCTAAGGGCAAGGGAGACTCCCACCAAACCCATGATCAACGAAATGCATGGAAATGCCAGTTTGACATGCATATCCACCCAGTAGGTGCGGGCGCTATATCCTTCTCTTTCTATCTTTTGTGCGTAGCGGCGCAGTTCTATAAACCCCATCTCATCGGAGGGCTTGCCGCCTTTCCTGAAGTCATCAGGAGTCTCATGAAGCTCAAAGGTCATTTCAGCAAACGGTGAAACCGTGTAGGCGCCGTCCTCCTGTCTTTGCTTGACCGTCCCGTCAAAAAAGCGCCATTGACCATCCTTCCACTCTGCGCGTCGGGCATGAATACGCTGTCTTGTCCGAAAATCTCCGTCAAACTGATTGACGACCACCCCGAACAAGGTCTCGGCTTTTACATCAAAGGTCCTGATATTATAAATGGCGTCCTGGCCTTTGTACCATAGTGACTCGTATTTATAGACGAACTCCGGGGCTTTCTTTTGTACGTAAGTCTTCCAGATCGTATTGACCCGGCGATTTGTATAGGGAATAATCGATTCACTGTTAAGCAAGGATAGAAGAGCAATAAGTGAAGCAAGCATCAGCGATGGAGCAATTACCTTTAAGGGGCTCACGCCGCTTGCCCTCATGGCAACGATCTCATTGCTCCTGGCCAGAAGCCCTAGGGCGATGATGGTGGCCATTAATACTGCTACCGGTGTCATCTGATCAATAACAAGTGGGAGCTTGAAAAGAATATAGATCAGCATGTAGCGGAGTTTTGCCCCGGCCTCTATGAAGTTGTCGACCCTTTCAAAAAAATCGACGATGACATAGATCATAACAAAGGCCAGGAGAATGATCGTAAATACTCTGGCAATCTCGCGGAGGATGTACCTGGTTAGGATGCTCATATGTCTATCGATCTTCTCGCCGTGTTTTGAAAAAGACACGAACACGTTCAGCCAGGCGGCCCAAGGCTATCAGCGATTTCATGGGAGTTTCTTGGCTTGCCCGGACAAACATCACCGCAGACAATGTGCCAAGCAGAAGGTCGGGCATCCACATGCCTAAGGCCGGCGGTATGGTGCCGGATTCTCCAAAGCTCTTGGCTGCAGATAACAAAACGTAATAAAGAAGAAAAATGCCCAGAGCCATAGCCGCCCCTGCTGAATAGCCGAAGGCCTTGCTTTGTGCGGCGAGAGACAGTCCGATAAAACCCAGTATGAGACACGAGAAAGGGATGGCAAACTTTTCATGAAATTCCATGACCAGCATGTTGTATTTCACATCCTTAACCTTGGCCGATTTGATTTTTTGCCACAGTTCCTTCACTGGCATTTCGCTTTCATCCAGTTTTCCAGTGCCGCGGCTGTCAACGAAGTGAGGCAGGTCCAGTGCCAGTTCATAAGTTTGAAACTGAAGTGTGTCAGAGCTTTTCAAGTCCTTGCTGTCGTAGTGAATTTCCCCGTTAGTGAGCCTCAATGCCAACGCCTTGTCTTTGGCGCCGCCCAACACTGTCCCTTTTTCGGCGATAATGGCATGGGAGAGATCCGGATCGCGTTCGTCTGCAATAAAGATCCTTTCCAGGGTCCTGCCGGAAGGGTCCATGTTGTTAACGTAGAGAACCATGCCTTTAAAGTCATCGATGAAGACCCTGGGGGTAATGCCAACGTAGGCCTTGTGCTGACTCAATGCATGAACCAGATTCCCGAATGCACGATTTCCTTTAGGCATGACATAGACGGCCATGAAGGTCGTGGCAAAATGCGCAAAGAGGCACAACATCAACACCGGCGGAAGGAGTTGAAAGAGGCTGACACCGGATGCCTTGAGGGCCGTAATTTCGTGGTCCTGAGAAAGCCGCAAAAATGTCAGCAGGGTTGCCATCAGTGTGGACATGGGAAAGGTGAAAACAAAGAAATAAGGAAGTTTGTATGCAATAAGGTAGATCAATGCCACTGGCGACACGCCTTTGTTTACGACCAGATCCGTAAAGGTGAAGATCTTGGCTACCAGCAGGATAAAGCTAAAGGTAACCAGACTGATCCCGAAGACGAGGCATATCTCCTTCAATATGTAACGATGCACGATGCGCGGCATAAACTTAACCCGGATAAACGGGAATTGAGGAATCGCGAATTGAAGAATTCGGGAACCTCCCTCGCCGGCAGGCGGGTTGGCGGAAACTGATCTAATTCCTCAATCCCCAACTCCCTCAATTATTTGAATGTATAAACAACACCTTAACGAAAAGAAATTGTTTTGTAAACCATTAGGATACTGAGCCTGATGGCTTTGAACCGCTTTTCGAACTGGAGCTACAGTTTCCCACTGGCTATGTGAAAGGAAAGATTCCCCAGAAAATAAGGCAGGAAAAGGGATTGAAACCGGGAGTCGTCAAATTTTAGCAAGTGCCCATCCATAAACGGATCTTAAGACACTGGGCACTAGCGTCAGTTTCCAATTCAGAAATGAGTCCGCCTGGGGCGGACAAGGTCAAGGAAATTCCCGCATGCAGCGGGACGCGGAGGTCCGCCTAGGCGGATCGCACAAGCGATCCCGCAGATTGATCAGCCGGAGGCGGAGAAAAGGACCATTTCTGGGACGGTTTGTCGGGCAGCAGTTGCGCGCGGCCCAGACCCCGTTAACAGAGCCACAGCTGTTTTACTGGCAAAGGACTGGAGGGAGACTGGGAAAGATCGATTACATAATTCAGCACGGAAATCGCGTAGTTCCTGTTGAAGTAAAATCCTGATCTGTAGGCAGTATGAAGTCACTGCATCAGTTCATGGCCGAAAAACGCCTCGATTTTGCTGTTCGCCGCAATATTCACCAACCATTGGTGGAAAACATCAGGGTAAAAACGACATTGGGTAAACCTGTATCATACCGGCTTCTTTCTATACCGGTATATCTGACCGAAGTTCTTGATGGATTAATAGAACAGGCTCAAAATATGATTTGAGAAAACTAACGCTTTTGGTGTATAGAAGTGTTAATGATTATTAGAGAACGTATTGAAAATGAGGAAAGGCAAACCCTTTCTCCTTATGCCAAATTGAGCGCTGAGACAGAAGGTCGCCGCATACCGGAGGAGCCATGTGTTATCCGTACGGCCTTTCAACGTGATCGTGACAGGATCATTCACTCCAAGTCCTTCAGACGCCTCAAGCACAAGACACAGGTCTTTCTCTCTCCCACTGGAGACCATTACCGTACACGGCTTACACACACCTTGGAAGTCGCACAGATCGCCAGAACGGTTGCCAAGGCCCTTAGACTCAACGAAGTGCTGGCCGAGGCCATTGCGTTAGGACACGACCTGGGTCACACACCCTTTGGTCATGCCGGCGAGTGCGTGTTGAACAAGATTTTCCCTGGTGGATTTTCCCATCATGAGCACAGCCTCAGAGTAGTCGATGTTCTGGAAAAACGTGGCCGTGGGCTGAATCTCACTGCTGAAGTAAGGGATGGGATACTAAAACACTCCAAGGGAAAAGATGAAATCCTGCCGCGTGACACTTCGGCATGGCCTGCAACGCTAGAGGGGATGGTAGTGCGGATTTGTGATGTTATCGCCTACGTCAACCACGATCTTGACGACGCAATGCGTGGTGGCATTATTGTTGCACAAGACATTCCCGGAATTTGCCTGGACGTTCTGGGAAATTCCCATGCCAAGCGCATTGATACCATGGTGAAGGATCTCATCTTTGCGACCGTGGAGGAGCCTGGCCCTGAGTTGCGAATGAATGACACTATTTATGAAGCCCTGGTATTGATGCGCGATTTTCTTTATGAGCGTGTTTATGAGGTTCACACGGTCCATGCTGATTTTATTCGTGCGGAAAAGATCATTCGCGAGCTCTATGCGGAATTTATGGAAGACGAAGGAGTCTTTGAAGAAGAAATAGGTGAAAAATTGCCTGGAACGTCCAGGGAGCAGACCGTGTGTGATTTTATCGCCGGCATGACGGACCGGTATGCCCTTCATCTCTACGAGAAGTTATTTCTCCCCCGGCCATGGATGGTGTATTAGGGTGCATGCTCAATAAAATCTTGACACGCATGAGAACACTATGATAGTTTTTTGAAGAAAATCAGGAAGTAGAGGAATTTGTTTCTCCTTTTCTGCTATTGACGGCAGATTTTTACCGGCAACCTAATCAAAGGAAACGTAATCATGGATACCGACGACAAGAACAAGGAAGGTCAGATATCCGAAGATGCTGGGGATCTCTCATTGGCATATGATGATGAGAAGCTCGTGATGGAGGGATCCGGAAATGAACCTGGTTTATCGGAAGACCTTTTCCTTGAGACAGAAGCCGAGGGGGAAGAAGAAGTCATTGAACTGGTCGATGCCGTGACAGAGGAGTCGGAAGGCCAAGATGTCTTGGAATTGACTGACCGGGTTGAGGACCAATATTCTCAGGCCGAGGAAGAGGATTTGTTGGAGTTTTCAGGGGCCGACCTTGCTTACGATGAGCCTGATGAAGATGGCCTCGCAGAAGATGTTGGCATGGAGATTACCGAGGAGCCCCCCGAAATATCTGTTACTGAGGAACGAGCCGACGATTTGGAGATATCCCGTGACGTCCGAGATGCCGCAGCTGAAGGGGACGAAATCCCAGAAGATCTTGGAGGATTCAGTGAATCAGATGTGGAACAGGATGCCGGTGAACTGGTTGAGCCGTCGGCTTCATATCCTGAGCAGGAACTAGTTTCAGAAGCTGGAGCGCAAGCGGCCGATAAGGCGCTGGGACCTGAGGTTCTTGAAAGGCTTTCTGACGAAAGGATAGAAGAAATCGTTGTGCGTGTAGTAAAGGAAACAGTGGAGAAAAAGGCCGATCGAATACTCCTTGAAGTTGCCGAGGCAGCCATTGCAAAGGAGATAGAAAAAATCAAACAAGCGCTTTGATCGGCGAATGGGTTCCCAGGAGGCTGTCCGAGAATGAGAGATTTTTTGCAAGGTCAAGGAAGGTGAGGATTAAAATCCGAGCCTGACGCAGAGATTGCGGAAAATAGCCATTCTCGGGCAGCCTCGTAGAATAGACGGTCCAATGATGCAGGGGGTTAAGTCTGTTAATCCCCTTTTCAATTTTGGGAGCACGATTAGATGAGTTCGGATATACTCAAGAAGGGCTACGAACCACAAGAGGTGGAAGAACGATGGTATGCATATTGGGAAAAGGAAGGCCTCTTTGCAGCCGAGGACGTTAGCACCGGGAAACCCTTTTCGATTGTCATCCCACCGCCCAACGTGACCGGGGTTCTGCACATGGGCCATGCCCACAACAACACATTGCAGGACATCCTTTGTCGCTATCGCCGCATGCAAGGTTACAATGTGCTTTGGATGCCGGGGACGGACCATGCCGGGATTGCTACCCAGAATGTGGTGGAAAAGGGCTTGGCCACGGAAGGAAAAGACCGGCACAGCCTGGGGCGTGAGGAATTCATCAAAACGGTGTGGCAGTGGAGGGAGCAGTACGGCGGCCTGATCATCAAGCAGTTGAAGCGCCTGGGGGCTTCGTGCGACTGGGCTCGTGAGCGCTTCACCATGGACGACGGGCTGTCTAAGGCCGTAAGGACTGTCTTTGTGAAGCTCTTTGAACAAGGCCTGGTTTATCAAGGCAACTATATCATTAATTGGTGCCCTCGTTGCCAAACAGCCCTGTCAGACCTGGAAGTGGACCACGAGGACCACAACGGACACCTGTACTACGTCAGGTATCCCTTTGAAAATGGAGAGGGCGGAGTTGTTGTGGCAACCACCCGGCCTGAGACCATGCTGGGCGATACAGCGGTGGCAGTCAATCCCAAAGACGAGCGCTACAGTGTACATGAACGCACAAACGTGATACTGCCCCTGATGAACAGAAAAATTCCCATTATTTTTGACGAATATGTTGACATGAGATTCGGAACCGGCGCCCTGAAAATTACTCCTGCCCATGATCCCCATGACTTTGAGATAGGTCAGCGTCACAATCTTGACTCGATCAAGGTGATAGACAGCGATGGCTGCATGAATGAGAACGCAGGCCCTTTCCAGGGAAAGGATCGTTTCAGATGCAGGGAAGAGGTCCTCGATGCCCTCAAAAGGGAGGGCCGTCTGGAGAAGGTAGAGTCATACCAGCACAGCGTGGGACATTGCTACCGGTGTCGAACAACCGTAGAGCCCTATCTGTCCAAGCAGTGGTTTGTCAGGGTCGAGCCCCTTGCAAAAAAGGCCATTACCGCGGTCCAGAGGGGGAAGACACGTATCATACCGGACACGTGGACCAAGACATATTTTGAGTGGATGAACAATATCAAGGACTGGTGTATCTCACGGCAAATCTGGTGGGGCCATCGTATCCCGGCCTGGACATGTGAGGCCTGCGGTGAACTGATCGTGGCCATGGATCCGCCCGAGGTGTGCCCCGCCTGTGAGGGCAGCGCCCTTGTTCAGGAGTCCGACGTTCTGGACACCTGGTTCAGCTCTGCGCTCTGGCCTTTTTCAACCATGGGCTGGCCTGATGATACCCGGACCTTAAAGACATTCTACCCGACGTCCGTCTTGGTCACCGGGTTTGACATCCTTTTTTTCTGGGTTGCACGAATGATGATGATGGGGCTCCATTTTATGGGGGAGGTCCCCTTCAGGGATGTATATATTCACGCTCTGGTCAGGGATGCTGAGGGGAAAAAGATGAGCAAATCAAAGGGAAATGTCATCGATCCTCTCTATGTGATCAACGAGTTTGGCACGGATGCCTTAAGGTTTACCCTGGCGGCCTTTGCAGCCCAGGGGCGGGACATAAAACTATCCGAGGAGAGGATAGAAGGCTACCGTCACTTTATCAACAAGCTTTGGAACGCTTCCCGCTTTTGCCTTATGCATCTGAAGGATTTCGATCCCGATCCCTTGAAAATGAATGGCCGGGATCTTTCACTGGCAGATAGATGGATTCTTGCCAGGCTAAACGGTGTGATCGAAACTGTGGGACAAACCCTTGATGAGTACAAATTTAACGAAGCAGCAGGCGCCATTTATCAGTTTGTGTGGCATGAATTCTGTGACTGGTACCTGGAAATCATCAAACCAGTGCTCTACGGACATGAGTCGGCAGAAGGTTCCGGTAACGGGTCAGGGGAGGGCGCCGAGTCCTCGGGGCGTAAGACCACCTTGTTTACGCTTTGGTCGGTCCTGAACGAGATCCTGCGTTTGCTTCATCCTTTTATTCCGTTTGTTACCGAGGAGATCTGGGATAAACTTCCCGGCGCTGAAGGCTCAATCATGAGAGCGGAATTTCCAGCGAGCGCGAAGGAGCGACATGACGCAGAGGCTGAAAGGAGCATGAACCTCCTTATGGGCATCACAAGCGGCATACGAAATATCAGGGGTGAGATGAACGTTCCTCCATCCTTGCTTGTGGAGGCCACTGTTCAGTCCCCTGACGAGAAGATGCGCCAGACTCTTGACAAACACCGCAATATCATTGTCAACCTGGCCAAGCTGGCGCGTTTGGAGGTAACGCCGCCTGGCGAGAGACCGGCCTCATGTGCCACTTCCGTTTTTGACAACAGCACCATATTTGTCTCCTTGAAGGACATCATAGATTTCAAGGCCGAAGAAGAGCGTCTGAGCAAAGAGATTGCGAAAATTACCAAAGAGCAGGAGGGCGTTGAAAGAAAATTGAGCAATGAGGCTTTCCTGGCCAGGGCCCCACAAGATGTCGTGGAAGGAGTGCGAGCAAAGCAGGAAAACTTTGTGGAAAAGAAAGACAGATTGGAAGAGCACTTGAGGACCGTGTGCCGGATTGCCGGTGATTCATGATTGGGAAAAATGAAAGACTGATTCGCCTGGCTCTTGAAGAAGATATTGGACCGGGAGATGTCACAACCGACACGCTGATCGAACCCGATCGTGTGGAAAGTGCTATAATTGTTGCCAAAGAGTCCTTTGTCTTGGCCGGGCTTGAGTTGGCCCAGGAGGTCTTTAGGAGCCTTGACTCTGCCATGAGTTTTGACACAACCTTTCATGATGGAGACTCTATCGAAAACGGTAATGCAATCCTTAAGGTCACTGGCAAGCTTCAAGCCCTTCTTACCGGGGAACGAACGGCCCTGAACTTTCTCCAGCGCCTTTCAGGGATTGCCACCTTTACACGCAAGTTCGTGGATAGGACAAGAGGTGCCGGGGTCAGGATTACTGATACCCGAAAGACAACGCCTGGGTGGCGTAAGCTGGAAAAGTACGCTGTAAGGATGGGAGGAGCCCGCAACCACCGCTTCGGACTCTATGACGGCATCCTCATAAAGGACAATCATATTAAGGCCTGCGGCGGGATCACCGAGGCAGTGGAACGCGTTCGAAAGAACCAGGGGCAATTTCTTCGTATCGAGGTGGAGGTTACGGACCTGAAGGAGGTCGAGGAGGCCCTCAAAAGCGGTGTGGACATCATTATGCTTGACAATATGGACATAAACGGGATAAAGGAATCAATTGGGTTTATTGGCGACCGGGCTCTAGTCGAAGTATCCGGAGGCGTAGGCTTGGACTCGGTAGCTGAACTAGCCGCCACCGGTGTGGACATCATTTCCATAGGCGCCTTAACCCATTCGCCAACGGCCGTGGACATAAGCATGCGAGTCATGGAGTAATGGGTTGATGAACAACATTTTCGTGGTAGGTGTGTCTTTTTTTTCATTCCGGCTGGTCCGGGTTAGGTAGTGTGTGATGAGATACTGCGCAATAGAATATGCCATTCCCAGCAAGCTTGTAACTAATACTGAAATTATCCAGGAAATCATTTCAAGGAGCAAGCGCTATTTAACGGAGAAGGCGCTGAATTTGCTGGAATCTAGGATGGAGGAACTGTTCAAGAAAGCAGTCACCTCGGTGCGATATCACCGTGCGAAAAACGAACGGGCCATCCAGTTTGGCATTGAAGCCGGCATGAAGGCCTTACGGTCAGCCAACATGTCTCCCAAGGATATTGATCTGTTGATATATGTTGGGGTTGGAAGGGGCTATATTGAGCCTGCAACTGCCAATGTTTTTCAGAAAATACTCAAACTGCAGAAAGCCACTTGTTTTGACATACTGGATGCCTGTGCAAGCTGGCTCAGGGCGATTCATGTGGCCCATTCGTTCATAAAGACCGGCATGTACAAGAATGTGATGATCTTAAACTGCGAGTTCAACTTCCGGGAGTATGCCAATTTTGAGTTCAGGTCCATAAAGGATCTTGAGTTTAATTTCCCCACGTTTACGATTGGAGAGGCGGCAACGGCCACAATTGTCAGTGATTCAGAAGCGGATGATGAGTACTACACCTCTTTCAGGACGTGGGGAGACCGTCATAACCTGTGTAAAATACCGCTTCCCCATTTCAGGGAATATAGCGATGGCGAGCTAAGAAATGAAATTGAACCCCTGAGGTTTTTTTCCTATGGAGAGAAGATCTTTCGATTTGTGTTTTCCAGGTTATGTAAGCACTACCGTGAAGACACGGTACTGAATAATTTCAAGCACGAAATCGTCTTTAGCCATGCTGCCAGCGATGCAATGAGCGACAAGGTAATCAAGTCGTGCAAGCTGGGCGAAAACAAAGGTTACAACACTCACAAACGATTTGGAAACACGGTCTCTGCCTCCGTGCCTTTGGCCATGGCTTGTGCCATGAAAGACGGGAGGTTAAAGAACAACACCAATGTCCTCACCGGTTTCGGATCTGCCGGTGTTTCTACTGCGTGGTCCAAGTTCAAGTTTTTAACTTCCTAATTGACTCAACTCTTTGGATCGCCGGGCAGCCGCTTGAACGGCGTCCCGCAGATGCCCCTTCACCTTATGACGGTCCAGCACATTGATGGCCGCCTCAGTGGTGCCTCCTTTTGACGTCACGTTTTTTCTAAGTGAAACCGCAGCCTCACCCGTTTCTTCCAAGAGCTTTACTGATCCTTTGATCGTCTCAAGTGTCAGGGTCAGTGCGTGTGAGGGTCTCAGTCCAAGTCTCGCTCCAACTTCTACCAGCGACTCTATCACGTAAAAGATGTAAGCTGGCCCGGAACCGCTCAGGGCAGTCACGGCATCAAGGTCTTCCTCTTCGAATTCAATGACTTTCCCAATGGCCTCCAGGATCATGCGGGCAATACTGAGATCCGATTCCTTTGCAAAGCGGTTGCCGCTCATGCCGGCCATGCCTGCCAAGACCAGGGCTGGAGTGTTGGGCATAACGCGGATGATGGGGAGGAGTCCCTTTGAGTTCTGATCCAATGAGGGATATAGGTGTTTTTCTATCCTTTTGATGGGAAAACCAGCGGCAATGGAGATGATGAGCTTGAGACCTCTTATGGTTTGGGGAAATGTCTTGGAAAGCCCCTCTAAGACCTCGTCCATATGCTGGGGCTTGACTGCCAGGATGACAACATCGACCTGCTCAAAGATTTCCGAGTTGTCTGTAGTGGTATTAATCTGATAGGCGTCCTCCAGTTGGCGCAGTCGAGCCTCTCGTATGTCGCTGGCCCAGATCTGCCTCGCTTTACACAGAGACGATTTTATGAGACCGTTGATCATAGCCTCTCCCATGTTTCCTGAACCGATAAAGCCGACTTTTTTGTCCAGCCGTTTCATAATGCCCTCCCGAAGCGGATTCACCGCAAGGCCGAGAACCAAGAAAAAAGCGCCTAAAATGCCTTGTGGCATGAGTGGCACGGATTGTGCATTTTTCGATGTTAATAACGCAAGCCGTGTGAAGTCAATTAACGCCCTAAACAGGTCTCTGTCAACGGCTTTGCATGAAAATTCTTGACTTTTGATGGGCTATTTTCGATAATCAATAAAACTCAACAAGTTATAAAATCGCTTGGTGATTTTATGTAACGGGGCTTTGCCGCTCGATAAAGCGAATTGCCCACACATGTTGACTTCGTATTTTTGAGGAAGCACTATGTTCATCATCGGCTATTTTTTTAGCGCACTTGGAACGGTTCTAGATTATGCCTTACTCTTTTACATGTGGATCATCATTGCTCGTGCGGTCCTTTCTTGGGTGAGTCCTGACCCCTATAATCCGATTGTCCGTTTTATTCATAACGTCACCGAGCCCGTAATGTATCCTATAAGGAGACGATTTCCGCTTGGGTTTGGCGGCATTGACTTTTCTCCAGTGCTTGTATTGCTAGCTATCATATTTTTGCGCTCCTTTGTGGTTAACAGCTTGATGCGGCTGGCAGCTAGCCTCATGTAAGGAAAGAATC
>JAFGFW010000105.1 GCA_016930875.1 Deltaproteobacteria bacterium
CTTCTGTAACCTCAACAGTAATGTAGCTACCCAGGGCGCTCGCCAATGTTATATCCACCGTATTATCTTCAATCAAATCCACTGTTGTTTCCAGGTAATAGACGTTCTGGTTGAAGTCGTTGGGACCAAATATCTCCAGCCCATTGACGGACATTGTGGCGCTGCTCACCCCATCTTCAACTCTGTGGCCGCCATCATAATTGCCGTTCTTGACGATGAGCGTTCCCTGCCCGGGCACACCAACAAACGTATCGGCAAAAACATCTGGCGAACCACTGGTGCGCACATACTGCTTCGGACCAAATAAAGTGACCTCAACGGCAAGCGCCGAAGAAATGCCAATAATCAGGCTCAGGACTAAAACCACTGAAATAACAACTGACCTCTTCATGATTTTTCTCCTCTAGTGTCGGATGAATTGCGAGCGGGATTCCCCCAAGAAAACAGCATTTCTAGAATAAGGCGTAGCGAAGGCGTAGCGGGCCCTTAAATTTCTAAAACTCTTTTTCAACTGGCAGATAAATCTTCTCATTTGTGCAGTGTTACAGGTTCGCCAATTTTTGTACTGATAATAAGAAACTTATGAGCTTAAGGGCGTTCCGCCATTCCAATCAATAATCAAGGTTTGAAGTCATTGTTACCCAACCTGTTTGACGACCTTTATCTTGTAGGCCCCAGTACCGGCTTCACTGTCGTAATGTTGGACTCGGAGATAATACGTGCCTTGTTTAAGGTCTGCCACTATTTTTGGATTCACACCAGCCCCGCTATCGTCATCCTGCGTTATGAGGTTCGATTCACTATCCGGGCCATAAAGCGTCATAACTAGGTCTGTCCGACCTTCAGTTTCAATGGTATATTGCCCTACTTCATCAGCAGTGAATTTGTAGTTATGTTTCTCACCATGGGCTGTGATTTTCGCCTCAATAGAAGCTATCTCAGTAACAGGGATTTCAAGTGGACCTTCTGCTGGAGGGGTACTTGGCACGGCAAAGGCTCTCTGGCTCCGAAAGTCATCAGACACTGGCCCGTACTCGCTGAATTGCGGTTTCTGACTCGATCGTATCAATTCACAGATCTTTTCATGCAGCTCCTTGAAGGTCCCGTTGAATGCACCATTTCCCCACGCTTCGCAAAGGGCCATGGTAAAAGCGCCACCTCCCTGATATCCAGCCGACGTGAACCCATCGCGGCATCCACCGAGATGTATCAGCTGTGCGTCAACCTCGATGTCATCCCTTGAGCGTTTTGCCACGGGCCGAAAAATGGAATCTTCATTCACCTCAACAGTCATCATCCCTCTGTAATTGGACCCGGAATTGCAGCTGTCGCTTATCATTACGACGCGGACGCCACGTTTGAACCTAGTCAATGCTTGGTGGATTTTGTCGTCAATTACTTCTCTATCATAGGCGACAAGGGTCTCGTCTTTACCATCCAATTCATCTCCATTAACATCTGGTTGTTGCCCGCCATGGCCTGAATAATAGAAAACATAGATGTCGTTTTCTACCATGAGATCAGCGGCACGATAAAGTGCAGATAGAATCCCGTCGCGAGTCGCCTCAACCGTTTTCAGTGTTCTAGTTTGGTAACCAAAAGGCTTCAGAATTCTTTCCATATTGTCCACATCAAGCTCACATCCCCAACATCCACCAGTACCATCCCATCCATTATAGGCGTTAGGGTCTACGCTTTTTAACCCAACCAACAACGCATGTGCTTTTGGCATAATGATCCTCCTTCCTGTCATGCTTTGTTACTACGTCAACCATCTAGTTGAACCAAATAGCGGCAGTTTGTGACAGTTGGGGGACATCTTTACTTTTTCACGTCTGTCCTGATGTTGAATTGTGGAATTCATCTTTGCCGAGGGCTTCAATACAAGCTCCTTCCAGCATGTCTAACCCGGTTCACGGTTTCACTTATTACAGAACTGGAAAACTGAAGAGCGTCCCCAAGACTCCCGTGTTTCCCAATCAGTCGAAAGCGACATTTGTCAAGTTAGGAGGTTTTTGCCTTCTTCTCCCGGGCTTCTGCCTCTGCTTTCCGGGCCTTGGCATCAGACAGTTCAGCGTCTTTTTGTGCCCTGTCGACTTCTTTCATTTTGTCCTGGGCTTCCTTGCTAAATTTCAAAACTCCCTGAAACAGCGTAATTGCACCTGCGCTTCCGCCGGCAACAATGGCGGCCGTTATGAAAATCCCCATCGGCGAAACTTTGTTGCCTTCGAAGAGGGAACCCAAGACATCAAACTGGTACAAACTACATACCGCCCAGGAGACCACAAAAGCAATTGGGCTCTTGAATCCGAGGTTGCTGAGCTTCTCACGAAACCATCGGTAATCAAACAAAAGCACCAATGCACGCTCAAGTAACATAGCGAGAACGATGAGTTTTGTGAGTGCGGCGAGAATCCGAAAGAAATCTGGCGACAAATCTGATGGTATCATGACCAACCTCCTTGTGCTCTTTCAGAATAATCCAATTAGCGCCACGCGGCCTATTACGTGTCTCGAGAAAAGTTCAATTTTCGCACAGCACAGCCTTTAGAAGTACAGGGTAGAGGGGGACGCTGGTGAAAGGTTGACATGTGGCCTTACTCCGAACAGATTTCAACCTTTCACCAGCGTCCCCTAATATCACTCGTCCGTGGATGGACACTAGCTAAACACCGCCTGCGATGAATTTGCTGAATTCATTCAAAGCAGCCTCGTTTCTCTTCTCCTTATCATCGAGATAATCCAGCATCGCGATGGGTTTCTCGCTACCCCTGTCTGGCAACTCAATTCCCATGCGGTGTTCCACATTTGGCTCTAGAATCATTATCGACTTTGTAAAGGCGTTTATCCCTTCTTGTATATTCTCGTTAGCCTGCCTATGAAACTCCTTTGTTTCATCATCTCTATCATGAACCACGAGGTGAGGTATTTCAAACTGCCCCAACAGCCGCATAAATTTGCCCATCTGGAATTTTCCACCACAATCCATTACAAAGCATTTTTGACCATGACAACTCTGCAGTCCTCGGCCATTTTGCAACACCCAGTTGAAAAGGACTTTTTCGGTTGGGCCTTCGACAAGTAGCACAGTATCGGCAAAAAACATCTCATTACGTTCTTGGTTCAGCCACAAATGGTAGCGAAACTTGTTCACTTCCTCCTCTTTCAGGACTGTCTCGATGAAATCGTCGGATAGACTTTTAGCGTGGCTCTTATTCTCCTTCTTCAACACTCGTACAATGGAACACATGTCATGAATATGGGGCGTCACGAAATAGGGCGAATGGGTTGAGGCAATCACCTGTTGATTATCCCCACTAGAAAGCTCCCTGAGATCCGCATAGAACCTATACTGTTGTTGCGGGTGCTGAAAATAGAACCTATACTGTTGTGACGGGTGCTGAAAAGTCTCTGGCTCCTCTATCAGCAGCAGTGTGAACTCAGGACGAAAGACCTTTTTGCCTTTCTGAGGGCCCTGTCTATCCTTTCTGCGACTTACCTCGGCCCAGAGCTTAACTAGGGCCACCTCAAGAGACCTCTGTAATCCCTGCCCCTTGCTCTCAACGGGAAAAGGAAAATGACCGCTCTCTTCAATAGTCAATGTGGCCGACTGCTGGGCGAGTTTGGCTGGATCAAGCGGTTGTAAATCTACCATAACTGTGCAATTCCAACCAGCTAGCTCCTTGTTCAAGAAGCACTCAATTCCAGATATGGATTTTCCATCCCACTCTTCCAGATTCTCCACTGGGATTTCCCGAAGCTTGTCAGATAGCCCGACCACGGCATCAGAGAAGGGCTTGTATTCCTTGGACTCGTGCAACCCAGGTTCGACTATTTCTTTCAAGAGTTTTGCCATCGTTGCCGAGCCCGTCGTTTTCAGCTCTTGTGCTACATTCTTCAATGCGGGTATGTAGATGACATCGCCTATCTTCGCCTTTCCAACTCCCTTCGCACCAAAGAAATCCGTATCAAACAGGCTTTCCTTTCCGTCAGTCAGGGTGAACCCTGTGTAAACAGCTTTCGAATTCTTCTTGGCCAACCGTCTCACCTTTAGTCTGTTTTCCGGCAGCCGGTATTGCTCTGGCAGGGACTCATGCAATTCATTGGAAAGCTCAACGAACTCCACATCCACGAACAATTCGTCTGGCTTGCAATCTGGACAGCATAAAAAATCCGTATCCTTCAGTTTCAACTCGTCATAGAAGAATAGAAGCGCAGCAATGACATTTGATTTTCCAGAATTGTTCGGACCTATAAGCGCAGTGTATTCATTCAACCGAACGGTCTCATTCTGAATCGAACGGAAGTTGTGCATTCTGATACTCTTTATTCTCATGGCGCCGCCGCCTCCAAGAAAGACTAACCACAAGTCCGTATCGCATTTTAGGCGTAATCACAGACGGTCAACCCTACGTTCTTGCTGACGTACTTACCCCCCACCAATAAATCAATAAAGCTGATAAGGCGATTTCGGGGGACGCCTATTTTATGCTATTCAGCCTTATACTAGTCTGAAGTAGTTTTTTTCTGCCACCTTTTCTCCTCGCAATGACGATCTACTTGCCGCCGATTGGCAGATTCCCAGGGACAGATGGGGGACATCCTGCTATCCGTCATATTCCTCTGCGCAAACATAGAGGCGGCGTACCAATGATGATCGTGCACACTGAAGGTAATGACCTTTCCCTTAGCGCCGGCCTCAACGCAACGCCCTTTCGGTCCCACGTAGACGAAAATGTGATCCACCTCGCCAGCGATCAGTTTCCCGATAAACCACCAGAATTGACCCATGAGGAATGACGGGTTGCCATCTGTGGTGCAGATCAAGTCGCCGGTCTCGACCGTCAAGCCGTCGATTTGGTATCCCTAAACCTTATCGATTTCAAAACCGTCCAGGCCGTTCACGACGGAGCCTCCATTGAAATAGGCCACTATGAATGCTCATGAATATAATGACTTGAAAGGGAGGCGCTTTTCCAGCTTACATGCGATCTGGGCTTCGGACAGAACAGTCTATGCCCTGTCAGAAGCTTGGAAAGCATACTTTGAGCTTGTCCGTGCTCATAGGAACACCGCGAGGTTTTGTCCGAAACATGACGTGACCTCTCAGTTCATCGCGTTTTGTCTTGAGCCTCAAAAATCAGCCACCACCAGTAGAACTGGTGGTATGAGGAAGGCCCCTAAAAGGGGCCTGTACCCTCGTTCATTCTTTTTGACAGGATGAACAGGATCTCAAGGATTTGGTTTTTAA
>JAFGFW010000106.1 GCA_016930875.1 Deltaproteobacteria bacterium
ATTCGATGCCTGTCGAGAGCCTCAAGGTCGAGCGATTGGACGTTCGATGTTCGATGTTCATTTTTTTGTAACCGTGAACGGTTACAACTCCCCGAAGGGAACCCTATCTCTTCTTCTGCGCTTTTTCGATCTTGGCCCATGAATCGCGCAGTGACACCGTCCGGTTGAATACCGGTCTTTCATTGGAAGAATCAGCGGCGTCGACGCAAAAATAGCCCTGTCTCAAGAACTGGTAACGACTCCCTGGCGCTGCTCCGGCCAGACTTGGTTCAACACGGCACGAAGTTAAGGTCTCCAAGGAGTCGGGATTTAAATCAGTTCCGGGATCAGCGCCATCCTCTACGTCACCGGGGTTTTCTTTTGCAAACAGGTGCCCGTACAGGCGCACTTCTGCTTCAAGGGCGTGCGCAGCCGAAACCCAATGCAACGTTCCCTTGACCTTACGTCCGTCCTCAGACCAGCCACCTCGCGTCTCAGGATCGTACGTACAGTGCACCTCGGTCACTTCGCCAGTCTGATCGTCCTTAACAACATCTACACATTTAACATAATAAGCGTGTTTCAGCCGCACCTCACGACCAGGAGCCAAGCGGAAGAACTTTTTCGGTGGATCCTCGCGAAAATCCTCTCGTTCAATGTAGAGCACGCGTGAAAAAGGGACCTTCCGCGACCCCATGCCGGGGTCCTCCGGATTGTTTACGGCTTCCAGCTCTTCAACTTTTTCTTCCGGATAGTTGTCAATAACCAACCTGAGTGGACGCAACACTGCCATCACACGGGGGGCCCGTTTATTGAGATCTTCGCGGACGCAGTGTTCGAGCAAAGCAACATCGACCATACTTTCCTTTTTGGCCACTCCGATGCGTTCACAAAAGTTTCTGATCGACTCCGGCGTGTAGCCACGTCTCCGCAAGCCCGATAGCGTAGGCATCCGAGGGTCATCCCATCCGTTGACATGTCCCTGTTCCACCAATTTAAGAAGCTTTCGCTTGCTCATCAGGGTGTAGCTGAGATTGAGGCGAGCGAACTCAATCTGCTGTGGATGATGGACGTTGAGTTGGTCAAGAAACCAGTCATACAGCGGGCGATGATCTTCAAACTCCACGGTGCAAATTGAATGTGTGATCCCTTCGATGGAGTCAGAAAGACCGTGGGCAAAATCGTACATCGGATAGATGCACCACTTGTCGCCCGTCCTGTGATGTGTCGCCGTTACGATTCGGTATATGACGGGATCTCGCATATTCAAATTCGGGGATCCCATGTCGATTCTTGCTCGAAGTACGTGGGAACCATCCTCAAACTCGCCTGCCCGCATACGCCCGAAAAGGTCCAGATTCTCTTCCACGGAACGTGTGCGATAGGGACTGTCTTTGCCAGGCTCAGTCAAGGTGCCGCGGTACTCTCTGATTTTCTGTGCGCTCAAGCTGCAAACATACGCCTTGCCATCTCTGATTAACTGCAAGGCGTACTCATATAGCTTGTCGAAGTAGTCTGATGCATAGTAAAGATGATCCCCCCAGTCGAATCCAAGCCATCGAACGTCAGATTTGATCGATTCGATATATTCAACCTCTTCCTTGCTTGGATTCGTGTCATCAAACCGCAAATGGCAAATGCCGCCTTTATTCTCAGCGGCAAGGCCAAAGTTGAGGCAGATCGATTTCGCGTGTCCAATATGCAGATAGCCGTTAGGCTCCGGCGGAAATCGGGTCACGACTCGACCATCGTTCTTGTTTGTCTTCAAGTCTTCGGCGATCATATTGCGAATAAAGTTGGGTGGGGGTGCAAAATCGGTTGTGGTCATGTGCGCGAATCCATTCTTGTCATGAGGGCTCTGCTCAATTCTTTTTGAAAGCTTGGTTTTCTTTTAAATCAAAAGGCAATGTTTTTCAAGGGGTTCGCATTTCCATTCTTACCTGGAAAGATGCTTGGACCAGTAGGACTTTGATTTTGGGAACACAGTCTGTTATAAGCCGTGGTTGGACGGGCAAGGCGCAATATGACAAAATAAAGAGGGCCGAACACCTATGACAAAAAAAGTTGGATTTCTGGAAGAGCCTGGCGGAAAAGAACCGGTGAGGACCCCTTCCGTGCTCAAGCGCCTCAATGCCAAGGTCCGGGCGCGAGCGGAGCGGGTGAAGTTTCTTATAGTGGATGTTGATGGGGTCATGACAGACGGTCGCCTTTTTTATCACGATGACGGCACGGAATCCAAAACCTTTGATGTACGCGACGGGCACGGGATAAAGATGTTGAAGCATGCAGGAATAGAGACAGCCATCATTTCCGGCAGGACCTCTCCCTCGGTAGACAAAAGGGCCGCTGATCTGGGGATCTCAGACGTTGTACAAGGCGTGAGGGACAAAATGCCTGTCCTTGAAAAGATCCTGTCTGAAAGGCGCCTCCGGCCAGAGGAAGTTTCCTTTGTCGGCGACGATTTGGTAGATCTATCCGTGATGAACCGCGTGGGTTTTGCCGTTGCCGTAGCCGATGCCTCAGAGTATCTATTCGATACAGCCCATTACGTCACCCTGGCCCCTGGCGGCAGAGGCGCCGTAAGAGAGGTTGCAGAACTCATCCTTGCGGTTAAGGGCTTGTGGAATAAGGTCGCTGGGCCGTATTTTGACTGATCGGGAAAAAGTCGGTGGGAAACGAGCGCCTGTTTCCAAATCCTCTTTATTGACCTGGACGAGAAGACTAAGACGCAGCTCATGAAAGATATACTCGGGTCCAAGGTGCAGCAAGCGCTAGAATCTGCTTTTGCCGCTGGTGATCTTCGGCCGGTGGATGTCCCATCCCCCATCGTTCTCGAGACCCCCAAGGTCGCGGCCCACGGTGACTATAGTACGAATATTGCCATGACTATGGCCTCAAGGCAGAAAAGACCCCCCAGGGAAGTTGCAAACATTATCATCCATCATATTGAAAACTCCGATCAACTGTTTTCAAAGATAGAGGTTGCAGGGCCGGGTTTTATAAATTTTTTCATCTCCCGGGACAAATGGTTCGAGGTTCTAATAAATGTTCATGACAAAAACAAGGCCTATGGCGCCTCCAAAATCGGGCAAGGAAAACGCGTTCACGTCGAGTTTGTCAGCGCTAATCCCACTGGCCCTCTCCACGTGGGCCACGGACGTTGTGCGGCCGTGGGCGACACGCTGGCGGCAATATTGAGAGCGGCAGGTTACGACGCCAAAACAGAGTACTACGTTAATGACTCTGGTCGCCAGATATCTACCCTGGGAAAATCCGTATTTTTCCGGTATCGACAACTCCTGGGCCACGCGATCGAGTTCCCAACAGATGCCTATCAGGGAGGCTATATCAAGGACCTGGCAAAAAAGCTTCTTGTTAAGGAAGGCAACCGCCTGTTGGAGCTTCCGGAGGAGGATGCCATAGGAATCTGCGCAAGATTTGCAGGCAATGAAATCCTTGCAGGGATCAAAAACGACCTGGACGCATTTAACGTCTCCTTTGACCAGTGGTTCAGCGAACAGTCTCTGTTTGATTCAGGGTCTGTCCAGGCGGTAATTGACGACCTTAAGAGCCAAGATGTCATCTATGAACACGAGGGGGCCATGTGGTTTCGTACGCGGGACTTTGCTGATGAAAAGGACCGGGTTGTCGTTCGGACCAATGGGCAAACTACCTACTTCGCCTCAGACATTGCCTACCATAAAGCCAAGCTAGAAAGAAAATTTGACCGGATTATTGATATCTGGGGCGCAGACCATCATGGTTATGTATCCAGAGTTTCCGCTTCGATTCAGGCCCTGGGCTATGACAAGCAAAAGGGTGCGTTCATCCTTGTGCAACTGGTCAACCTTCTGAGGGATGGCAAGCCCGTGGCTATGTCAACACGGGCCGGCGAGTTTGTTACCCTAAAAGAGGTCATGGATGAAGTAGGTCGGGATGCGGCACGTTTCTTGTTCCTGATGCGTGACTATAACAGCCCGCTGGATTTTGATCTTGAGTTGGCCAAGAAACAATCAAATGAAAATCCTGTGTACTATGTCCAGTATGTCCATGCCCGGATCTCAAATATTCTGAGAAAGGCCGAGGAGCGGGGTTACAAGAATATTTGCTGGCATGAGGGCTTCTCCAGTCTCATCAGTCTGCCCGAGGAAATTCAACTGATCAAGCTTATGGGGCGCTATCCGGAGGTCGTGGCTCAAAGCGCCCGGCTCATGGAACCTCACCGGATTCCATTTTACCTGCAAGAACTCGCAGGGGCCTTTCATGCCTATTACCATGATCGCAACAAACATCAGGTCGTTAGTGATGATGCCGGGTTGTCAGCGGCAAGGCTTTTCCTTGTATCCGCCATTCGAATTATAATAAAAAACGGACTCGCCCTAATGGGCGTATCAGCGCCGGAAATTATGTAAAAGGTCTCGCCTCATTATGAGCCAAAAGACAACGCCACCTAAGAAGCCGAAAAAAAAGAGCACAGGGGAAAAGAGCCGGTTCGCCTTTCAACTGACCCGAAAAGAGCTTTTTCTTTGGCTGGGGGTTGCTTTCCTTGCCATGGTGTGGATGTTCACCTTGGGCGTTATTGTGGGTCGTGGAATTTCGCCAGTGCGTTTTGATGTAGAAAAGCTCAAGAAAGAGCTATTGGCCCTAAAGGAAGATGCCCTCACGGGGAAGGAAGGCGCTAACAAAGCGGGGGTGAATGCTACGCCCGACAAAAGACATCTGGGTTTCTACGACGTCCTGACCGACAAGAAGGAAGAGGCCAGGTTGAAATCTCTGCCAAAGGCGCCGCCGCCGGCAAAAAGAGAGATCGCTCGCAGACCGGAGTCGAAAAAGCAGCAGAAAGTATCTGAAGCCAATAAGCAAAAGCCCTCTTCAGCAAAAGGAGAAACCCCTGCCAAGTCTTTCACCCTGCAGGTAGCGTCTCTAAAGGACTCCGCGGGGGCAAAAAAGCTGGTTTCCGACCTTCAAAGCAAAGGCTACGGCGCTTACGCGCTCACGGCTCGTCTGAACGGAAAAGGGACCTATCACAGGGTCCGCGTAGGCCATTTCAAAGATCTCAATGAGGCCAGGACGATGGCTACACGGCTCAGACACGAAAAGCTTGAGCCGATTTTCATACGCGAATAAAAACATAGTAACTGAAGTCGACGTTCAACGGGGATTTATTGTCATGAAGATTACCAAGGAAGTGATTGCTCATGTGGGAGAGCTTGCCAGACTGCACTTAGATGATGCCGCTGTTGAGCTTTACACCAGGCAATTGGGAAATATCCTGACATATATGGATACCCTGAATCGGCTCGATACAAAGGGCGTATCGCCGACCTCCCATGCCATTTTCATCAACAATGCCTTTCGGGATGATGAAGTCCAACCCTCCATGCCTGTGGAGCGTGCATTGACCAACGCACCGGAGTCTGAGGATGGGGCCTTTGTTGTCCCGAAGATAATCAAGTAATTCCTATCACGGAAGGCAGGCCCTTGCATGGACCCCTATAGACTGACAATACACGAAGCGAGCAAATTGCTAAAGAGAAGAGAAATCAGTTCCGTTGAGTTGACCTCAGCGGTTTTTGACCGAATCGAGGAAGTCGAGAATAAGATTTCCGCATATCTCACCTTGGTCAAGGATAGGGCCATGGCTGAGGCTGAAACTGCAGATAATGTGATTGGACGTGGCGAGGGCAGACCCCTTACCGGTATCCCCATGGCAATCAAAGATCTTCTTTGCACAGAAGGAATCAGGACTACCTGCGGATCCAAAATATTGGCAGATTTCGTCCCAACGTATAGCAGCACAGTCGTAAACAAGCTGAAGGACGCTCACGCGGTCATAGTAGGCAAAACCAATCTCGATGAATTCGGCATGGGCTCTTCAAACGAACACTCGGCATTTATGTTAACTCATAATCCGTGGGACCTGACAAGAATTCCCGGAGGTTCAAGCGGGGGCTCGGCAGCGGCCGCAGCGGCCGACGAATGTATCGGAGCCGTTGGAACGGATACAGGGGGCTCTATACGACAGCCCTGTTCTCATTGTGGCGTTGTGGGCCTGAAACCGACATACGGCAGAGTGTCTCGTTTCGGACTTGTGGCTTTTGCCTCGTCTCTTGATCAGGTGGGCCCCATTACCAAGGATGTAACTGACTGTGCCCTCCTCATGAATGAGATCTGTGGCTACGACTCCGTGGATTCCACGTCTGTTCCTCACCCGGTTCCTGACTATACTGAAGCCCTGCGGTCCGGGCTCAACGGAATTGTGGCCGGGATACCCAAGGAATATCATGTTGAAGGTCTGAATCAAGATGTGTCACAAGCTATCGGCAATGCAATCAAGGCGCTTGAGGGGCTTGGATTGGTCTGCAAAGACGTTTCTCTTCCCCATACAGAGTACGCTGTGGCGACCTACTACCTCATAGCGCCTGCTGAAGCAAGTTCAAACCTGGCTCGCTACGATGGCGTGAAGTACGGGCTTCGAGATGCCGATTCCGGTGATTTGATGGACATGTACCGAAACACGCGGTCAAAAGGTTTTGGACCGGAAGTGCAAAGACGGATTATTATCGGCACCTATGCCCTGTCAGCAGGCTATTATGAGGCTTATTACGGAAAGGCGTCCCAAGTCCGCACCCTTATTATGCAAGATTTCAAGAAAGCCTTTGAAACCTGCGATGTTTTGCTCACGCCTGTGGCTCCCTCGCCTGCTTTCAGACTCGGAGAAAAACTTGACGATCCCCTGTCGATGTATCTCTCTGACATCTTCACACTGCCTGCCAGCCTGGCTGGAATACCAGGTCTTTCTGTCCCGTGCGGGTTCAGCAGGGAGGGGCTTCCCATCGGGTTGCAGATCCTGGGCAAACACTTTGACGAGGAAAAACTCATCAGAGTGGCCTACAATTTAGAACAGGCAACGGATCACCACAGCAGAAGACCGAAGCTGTGATTTGCCGTTCGCCATTTGTCTTAAGATATACGGATTTTGGCGCCTGTGGCTTTTACTAAACATAAGCGACCAATAACTGACAACAGAAGGGGGTACACCATGACTATTCAGCCTGAAGGTGAGGATCTGAGAAAGGCAACAAAATGGATATCAGACGAGCGCCTCGATAACCCAGGGGCAAATCTGACTAATTTGGTTGAACAGGCATGTGCCAGATTTGACCTGCCACCCAAGGATGCCGAATTCCTTCTGCGCTTTTTTGCCAAGAAGGACTAAGGGTAACAGGGGGCCACATCACAGCTCGTTTCCGTAGCCCTGTTTTTCATAGGACGCGATGTCATTAACTTAAGGACAATTCTCCCCCCTTTTCTAAAGAGGGACCGGGGGGATTTTCTGGAACTGCCTAAAATCCCCGAATCGCAAAGCGATTTCATCAAGATGGCACGGATAAGAATTCTTCCTGAAATACTCTCCAACAAGATCGCTGCAGGCGAGGTGGTGGAGCGTCCGGCCTCCGTGGCAAAGGAGCTCATAGAAAACGCCATTGATGCCATGAGTACCCAGGTCACCGTGGAAGTAAGAAAGGGTGGACGGGCCGTCATTAAAATCTCAGACAACGGGATTGGCATGGAGCGCGATGACAGTCTCCTTTCCTTGGAACGCTATGCAACCAGCAAGATCTATGATGAAAAAGGCCTTTTTTCCATATCCACCCTCGGTTTCAGGGGAGAAGCCCTTCCCAGCATTGCCTCTGTCTCAGACATGGAGATTGTCACCAGGACCGAGTCCTCTGATGTGGGCACCCGAATTGTCATGAAAGGCGGACAGATCAAGCAAGTGTCTGAAGTCGGAGCCGCTAAAGGGACCATGATTACGGTCAGCCGTTTGTTTTTCAATACTCCAGCCAGACGGAAATACCTGAAAACTGACCAGACCGAGATGGGCCACATCAGCGATACTGTTACGCGTATGGCTCTGGCTTGGCCCGGCATACACTTTAAATTTTACCACAACGCAAAGGCCCTGGGAAACTGGAGTCCCACCTCAACTCCTCTTCACCGCATAATCGAGATCCTGGGAGGCGGCTTGAAAGATAAGCTGTTTGAGGTAGACTACAAGAGCGACAACCTCAGCGTCAACGGGTTCGTCGCGTCTCCACAGATCACCCGAACAACTTCCCGCGGGCAATATGTATACGTGAATGGTCGCTTCGTTCGAGACAAGGTGCTCTATCACGCCATCATGGAAGGCTATGCCGGGCGCCTAATGAAAGGAAACTTCCCGGTGGTCGTGCTCTTTCTGAGACTGCCCCCGGATCAGGTAGATGTAAACGTTCATCCTACCAAGAGTTCGGTCCGTTTCGATGCTCCTGGCCGAGTTCATTATGCAATTGCAAGGGGCATAGCCGCAACACTCAACACCTCAAGCCGGCAGGCCTGGGGAAAGCTGCCTGCGCCCGAAGGTGTTCACAAGCCCCGGCGTTACACGATTTTTCCACCTCATGGCCAGATCAGCGAACCCATGCCCGAAGCCCTGCCAAAGCCCTACAGCGCCCCCCTTCATGCCCAGCCACGATTGTGGGAGGAAAAGCCTTTTGCTTCCCTCAGGGTCATTGGGCAGCTCCGCAACACCTACATCGTATGTGAATCCGAAGAGGGTCTGGTCCTCATCGATCAGCATGCCGCCCATGAACGGGTGGTTTTTGAATCCCTCAAGGCTGCCTACGAACATTCAAGGATTGCCACCCAGGGCCTGCTTATCCCTGAACGACTGGAACTGAGCCATCGAGAAGCCGGTATCTTGGACACCCTGCTGAAAGACCTGGGTGAAATTGGCGTGGAAATAGAACCCTTCGGAGGGAGGACTTACTTGATCAGGTCTGTTCCGAACATCCTTGCCAGCAAGCCTGCTGAGCCCCTTGTCATGGAAATAATCGAAAAGATGGCTGACATCGGACTTGCCTCCGGCCTCCTCCGTGCGGTGGACGAGTGTCTGATCATTATGGCCTGCCACGGGGCCATTAGGGCCAACAAAAGGCTCTCAGATGAAGAAATGAAAACGCTCCTGAAACAACTGGACACCATCGAACATCCTACCCATTGTCCCCATGGTCGCCCAACCATAATCTCAAAGACCCTGCGGGAGATCGAAAAGGACTTCAAGCGTATCGTATAGCCTTGGCTCTCTTCGCCCCCCTTGCCTGCGCCTTTACCCTCAACAGCCCGGGACTGTTGTGAAGATACATGAGGCTGGAGGGATATCCCTTTTCAATGAAATATGTTTCCAGGTCATCAAAAAGTACGGGGCGGCTCGGCCAGGTGTATCTTTTTTCTCTGCGTTTCAGTCTTTCCCATTCCCTCAGCGCCCGGGGCTCTTTGTCAAAAACCGCATTTCTGGCATGTTCGCAAAGAAACATCTCACAAACGATGGGCTTTACGCGCCATAGGCAACCCTTTTTTCCAAGGTACACACATTTTGAGCTCACGTTTGGCACACTGAGGACCTGAAGTAGCCCATCAATTTCTTGCTCCGGAGACACCAAAACATTGATCATCACATCAGCAAAAAAAGTAGTAATCCCTTCACGACTGCAGCATGCGCTATATTGGTTCTGAAAACACGTCTCGGTGCATAGCTCAGAAAAATGGCGTCGCAAAAACGAGTCCACGTCCTTTCTGAATCCAAGATACTTTCCTATCCTTGTCCTCAGGCTTGCCATTGCCGAGGCAGGAAGCGTTTTGAGGTGATCCCGCACCACAGCAATGGCATCTGATTGTTCCCGGTGGTATTCATTCATTCTTTAAGCGTTCCCACACCCCAGTGAGCTCCGATCTCCATATTCGGATATACAAGAAGACTGACTGGAAAACTAATATCACACTACGGAATAACTGCTAACTGCACAGGTCGCAAAAGTTGAATTGAATTATTTCTTCGAAAAAGAGCTAGTTCAGATCTTTGTCCTTCCAATATTTCGTTCCGGCTATCGTTGCTTGCAGAGCCACCCCGGCTTCTGTTAACTGATAGATAGCAATGCCGGTTTCAACATATGCTTCGCCACCAACAGCGCCACCTTTTTCCCCGGATTTGGCAGCAGCATCAGCCTGCGCCCCAAATTCCCAGCCTTTCTCGACAAATTCACTTAATACTCTCTTGTTCTTGAAAAGAAAAACTACCCTGAAGTCTTTTACACCCAACCCCAGGCCAACACCTACTGATCTCATTTTCATATAGGTTTTCTGCCCTGTCGAATTGTCAACCACAACCCCGTAGCCACTACCACCGGCAAGCAAAAATATGTGCGTGCCTATGTTGCTAAAAACTCCGTACCCAGCAGCCTTCTTGATCATGGCTTTTGTTTCTGGTTTTTGCGCGTACAGTTTGGCCAGCGTCTTTTCTCTCATTTTCAGGACATAATCCCTTTGTTCCTGTTTTGTCACTCCCTTTGGAGTAGCACAACTCACTAGAAATCCAGTGGTTACAAACAATAGCAGAACTGTCAAACATCGGTTTCTCATAGCCCACGTCCTTCGGTTCATTTGTAATCCATCGTCTTATTCTGAAGTTGTGTCGTCCTCTTCTTCAACCTGTTTGTCCTTACTCAAGCTCGGGGCCTTCTTCTCAATTCCTGGAGGAACATCGGAGTGCCAGCCTTTCTTTTCCCCTTTGTCTCAACCAGGGGGCCTATCGCTACCACGCCCCTTACCCTTGCCTTTGGCAAAGGCAGCCGAACTAACCAAGAAAAGCGACAAGACCATTACTACAACCCAACATGTTATCAGCTTTTGCATCATCTGCTCCTTCCTTGATTGATACGCAGAACAGCAATATTGCCTTTGTTGGTAAGAATGTATAGGTTGGATACGATATCACAGCTCTTACAAACTGGAAAGCTCAGAAACATATTAGCCCCGCATTACCTCACACCAACAGTCTTCTATGAGATTGATTTAACTGACCTTTGTGGGGGAACCGTCATGAACGGATCCCATCTCATCGAAGCCATGCAACTGGACAGAATCATTATATGTATTGAACGGGCTGATGTACTTAAGGAGATGACATGGAAGAAAAGACAAGGATCGGGATAATCATTTGTGACCGCTACCGCAGGCGTGCGGGCGGTAACTGTTTCAGATCATACCGGAACAGGGAAAGTGCGTTTAGCCTGTGACTAATGCACAAGTGTTACGCATCTTCTCAAGGCGAACGCCGCAACACACGAAAATTCCAATATTATCTCTATTTCGTGCTTTCAATCTTTCGTGTTTTGCGGCATGCGCCTTAGGAAGAGGCGTGATTATCTTTTAGGTGTTTTGCCAAAAAAACCACGAAGTTCATAAGTAACGAACTAACATGAAACTCAGTGGAACTGGTCCGTAAATCGTTCCACTTCAACTCTCAATTCGTAGATGTCTCCCATCATGGTCATAAACTCTGGTTCTCCGCAGTCCAGAGTTGACCTCACCGCAGAAGCTATCTCTTGCTTGGTGTCGTTGTTCAGTTCATCGGTGGACAGAACCGTCAGCAAATTCCCAAGGCAGATCATCCGTCGAAAACGTGCTGATGAATCCTCTTTATCGATGTCTGTCAGATCTTTTAAGGTATGACACTCGCAGGCGCGCCTGATGTGACCTGGCAACCTCCAGTGGTCACACAAGAGTGTGCCAAAAAAGCCGCTCGAAGGTAATGAGTAATGCTTTTCTGCCTCAAAAAACAAACGGCCCTCTTTATTGCAAAACAACTGAAGTGTCTTGTAATGATCAGGAAAGAACTTGAGGTAGACCAGCTTGCCGATGTCATGCAAGATGGCTGCAGACCATAATTCCTCAAAGGAGAGGTGGGGTTCGTATCTCTTGGCCAGATATTTGGTGCAAAGGGCAGCATAAAAAGAATGGAACCAAAACCTCTTGAGCTCCTCCTCCTTATCTATGGCCAATGTGTTGACCACAGATAGTGAAAGGACCATACGATAAATCTCGTTGAGTCCCAGAAACGCAATTGCAAATTTTACCGCTGTCATCTCCCTCGACAGTCCAAAATAGGCCGAGTTAGCAACTTTGAGCACCTGGGCCGCCAGCGCCGGTTCGCCGCTGACAAGCTCGGCCACGTTTGCCATGTCCGCATCACCGCCTTCGATCAGATTCTGAATCTTGCTTACCACCTCTGGCAAGGCGGGAAGCGCAAAATGCTCACGAAGAAATGTTCTTGGGTCAATCTCAATGGGGGCTAGTCCGGTCATAAGCTCATCATGCCAAAAAAGTTCCTTCTTTCCTTGACAGTTTGCAGGACAACTAACGCTGAACTGCATTTTATATGCCAACTGGAACGGCCCAACTTGGTATAATCATGAATATCTGGCCACGATGCCCGGGCATGATTGGTCCGCCGTAGGCGGATTGATATCGCCTGGAAGAAAAAGCCTTCATCCACCAGGTTATTGAGAACTTACGACAACCCTGACACAGCCTTTGGCTTCAGTATCCCCGCTCACTGGCAACGACAGTCCCTTGTCTGCCAATAATTTGACACAGCAAGGCTTGGAATTTGACGTATAAGAAAACTAGTGGATGGTCGGGCCATCCCTCTTCAAGACCTCCTCTTTTAAGAACTGGAAGACCCCGTACTCCTCAGCGTCCGGTTCAAGTTCGCCAAGGGCAACCCCTGGGATGATATCTCTTGCGATAGGATCGCTTACAGACACCTTCTGTTTTATCAGCCTAAGAATATTCCTTTTGTCGTTGTACATGATAATAGGGCCAAAAGATTTTCTTTCACCTTCTTCATGGCAATGCCCAAACATCACGTAGTCGTTTACCATCACCTCTGCAGGCGCTGGCTCGTAACCCATGATTTCAGCAAAAAGATCCAGGATCTCCATGACTCCATCGGAATCTGCCCTGGCAAAGGCCTCAAGCCCCTCATCGGCCATCTCTTCTATGTCCCTTTTTTCATAACGAAGATCTAACAACTCCAAAGCGCGATCTTGCACATAGCGAAGAGCCTCACGACCTTTGCACATGAGAATATCTGAGTCGTTTAAGATCTTGATAATGTTTCGAATGCTGATCATTTCCTTCAATTCAGGACTCTTGCGCAGTGTCACATCATCAGGGGTCGTGTTCCCGTAAAGGGGAAGTTCGTTATCCAAGACAAGGATCTCTGCCCTGCCTTCATCCAACTCTCGAACATAAAGATCGAGGTCTCTTCTTTTTTCAAAAAGAAAAGGACTTAGGGCAAGAAGTCTCCGCATCGATTCCTTGTCCACCTTGCGAGATACCCCGGAAGGTCCTGCGGACAGGGAGACGGTCCTTGAAATCCTGTCTATTAACATCTTTTTTTTCAGGTTCTCTTTAAATGACATGTGGCCCTCCTAATCCGGACAAACCGGAATCAATATGTTAAGGACACTGTTCCTCCCAGACCGCCTTCATGGCTTGAAATGATTAATACCATACCGACGGCGCGAGGTAAACCCAAAAGGTCCTTTCCCTTGACTCCAACTCATCGTTCTGATAGGTTTTTTTATATTTCAGAAAGGAGTCAACCATGGATCTCTATGAAGCAATCAAGTGCCGCAGAAGCATCCGGAGATTCAAACCGGATCTGGTCCCTGAAGATGTCCTTGCGAGGATCTTGGAGATGGCCATCTGGGCGCCATCTGGCATGAACTTGCAAAACTGGCATTTCGTGGTGATTACTGGGGATCGAAAGGAAACCCTTGTTGAAATATCAAGCAAGGGTTATGATTACATAGAGCCGGTCCTTAGGGAGGTATTTGCCGAAAATCCTGGAGTGGTGGAGTTCACCAAGAAATTTTTCAAGCGGCTCGGAGGCGCTCCGGTCATTGTCTTTGCCTATTATGCGCCAACCAGGGAAAGGCCCGAAACGAGCATTCAAACCGTGGCTGCAGCCATCCAGAATCTCTTACTGGCAGCCCACGCCGAGGGATTAGGCGCCTGTTGGATGACGGGTCCCGTGCACGTAGCCCGCCAGATCAACGAGTTCCTTGGCATTGCCGACAAGACATTGGTGGCAGTCATCCCTGTCGGCTATCCTGATGAGTCACCTCCTGCCCCGAAACGCAAGCCAAACCGGGTGATCTACGAAGGGTTCTAAGGCAACCAGGCTATCAGACATGAAATTCAGGCGACTTCTGGAAAAGATGGTCAGCACCCAAATCGAGTTCCGCGGCATCCACGACCAGAGGGTGCTGGAAGCCATGCGGAAGGTTCCCCGTCATCTTTTTGTCAGTGAGGCCCTCCAGGACCAGGCCTTCGGAGACTTCCCCCTTCCAATTGGAGAAGGCCAAACCATATCCCAGCCGTTTATCGTGGCCGAGATGACACAGGCCCTTGACTTGACCCAAAACGACCGCGTACTCGAAATTGGAACCGGTTCGGGTTATCAAACGGCGATCCTTGCTGAACTGGCCTACCGGGTCTATACCATTGAACGGGTACGCAAGCTATTCATAGGGGCCCGAAAGATTCTTGACCAGCTGCATTACCACAACGTGGTTGCAAAGTGCTCCGATGGAACCTTGGGATGGGCAGAGGAAAGTCCTTTTGATGCAATCATAGTCACAGCCGGCGCTCCGGAAGTGCCAGACACCCTAGTCGAACAACTTCAGGAGGGAGGCCGCTTGGTTATCCCGGTGGGAGGAAGGCTTTCACAGACCCTCCTCAAGATCGAGAGGCGCGAAGATGGTATTCGCAAAATCAACTTAGGGGGTTGCCGGTTCGTAAAGCTCATTGGAAACCATGGCTGGAAGGAATATTAGGCCGTGCTGAGGAGGCTCTACGACTGGGTTCTTCACTGGGCAGAAACTCCCTATGGAACGTGGGCGCTGTTTCTTTTGGCCTTTTCCGAGTCCTCCTTCTTCCCGATTCCGCCTGATGTTCTCTTGATAGCCCTTTGCGTTGGCTTGCCCAGGAAATCCCTCAAATATGCCTTGGTCTGTTCCGCCGGATCTATATCGGGAGGTTGTGCGGGCTATTTCATCGGCTGGCAATTCATGGTTAGTATAGGAGATGCCATTATCCGGTTTTACGGATTGCACGACAAGTATGAATATATCCGGCAGCTCTATACTACTTACGATGCCTGGGCAGTGGGGATTGCCGGGCTTACTCCCATTCCCTACAAGGTCTTTACGATTACGGCCGGCGCCTTTCATATCAACTTTGTGGTTTTTCTCATTGCATCTGCGGTTTCCAGATCAGCAAGGTTCTTCGTGGTAGGAGGTCTCATCTATATATTTGGCCCGAAAATCCAGTCGTTTATTGATCGGCATTTTAATACTCTGGCTGTCGTTTTTGTGATATTGTTGATATTGGGTTTTATTATTATCAAGTGCTTTTTCTGAGGGAAAAGACGGTGAACAAAATAAAGCTTAACAACTGGCTGATTTTGCTGGTAATAACAGGACTGCCAGCCCTCGCCTCAGCGGAATTCTACAAATACCTGGACAAAAACGGTAACGTTCGCTTCACGGACAACCTCGCCAATGTCCCGGCTGATCA
Organism: Deltaproteobacteria bacterium; assembly: GCA_016930875.1. Classification (NCBI taxonomy): domain Bacteria; kingdom Pseudomonadati; phylum Myxococcota; class Myxococcia; species Deltaproteobacteria bacterium. Next base: position 15,448 of record JAFGFW010000106.1, read on the forward strand.
GCGGTCAAAGGTTGACGAATATGAGAACCCCCCTTATCCGTCAAGCCAAGAGAAGAAGACCGAAGTGGAGGCAGACGAAAAACTGGACCGTGAAAAATCTGATCAACCGGCCCAAGCAGGGCGCCCCCCAAAAGAACCTCTGATCGAAAGAATGAAGAGTAATGCTGCGGCGCAGAAACTGAAAGAGACCGGAGCGAGGTTACGAGAAGAATATGAGGCTCTCATGAAGGAAAGGGAACAACTCGACAAAATATCAACGATACGCATGACACCAGCCGCGCGGAAAGAACTTGTCGAGAAAATAACGCACTTTAACGCAAGAATTAGAGACTACGACAAAAGAAAAGAAGCATATAACAAAGAAACTCAAGCCCACAATGCCAGCATAAAAGATGCACGGAGGACCCTTTTACCCGAGGAGCAGCCAACAGATTGAGAAATTAGAAGCGACGCCACCATGACTGAAAGGCCGCGCCTAATCATCATTTCAGGCCCTACCTGCGTTGGTAAGACCCGTACGGCCATTGCCCTGGCCGAGCCTCTTGCAGGCGAGATCATCAGCGCTGATGCCATGCAGGTTTACAGGCATATGGATATCGGCACGGCAAAGCCCACCGAACAAGAACGAGATCGCGTGCAACATCATTTGATTGACGTAGTGGACCCTGACGAATCCTTCAGTGCAGCCCGGTTCAAGTCCATCGCAGAGCCTTTGATTGGAAAGCTGCATGAAAAAGGGCTCCCTGTTTTTGTAGTTGGCGGCACCGGTCTCTATATCAAGGCCATTACCCAAGGGCTCTTTAGGGCTCCAAGAACGGACGAGGCTATCCGGAAAAGGCTGCGAGCCGAGGCTGACGCCCGCGGCTCACGGGTGCTCCACAAGCGCCTTCAGGCAGTCGATCCAGTGGCCGCGATAAACATCCACCCCAACGATGCCTATCGTATCATACGGGCCCTGGAGATCTTCGAAGTCACGGGAAAGCCCCTCTCTGAACACCACCGTGCCCACGGCTTTTCGGACAATCCCTACCGAACGCTCAAGATCGGCCTTCTCGTGGATCGCCACATCCTGTATGATCGAATCAACAAGCGTGTGGACGAGATGCTTGCATCAGGATTGCTGGAAGAGGTAAAAGGGTTGCTGGACAAAGGGTACAGCCCTCGCCTGAAGTCCATGCGCTCTATCGGCTACCGCCACATGACAGACCATTTGCAGGGGAAGGCCACATGGGGCGAAACCATAGACTTTTTCAAGCGTGATACCCGCCGCTATGCCAAGCGACAGTTGACATGGTTCAGGACAGATCCGGAAATCGAATGGATCAAGCCGTCAGACGTTGACGTCATGCGAAAAAAGGTGATAGAGTTCTTGACAAGATAGGCGCCCGGCCCGTAATCTCCATAATCCGCACGAAGGGCCGCGGAACCGAACACAAGAACCGGTCATCGATCATCTGCCATGGCAACTACTGCTTTAGAAAGACTACGACGACTGCTGAGCCTTTTTTCGCGTGAAGATCGTCTGTTGATCATCATCAACGCAGACCCGGATGCCATGGCCAGCGCCATGGCTTTGAAACGCCTTTTGTGGCGGCAAGTGTCTGCCACCTGTATCGCCCATGTGAATACTATCAGTCGACCCGACAATCTGGCCATGATCCGACACCTTAAGCTGGATCTCCTCCCATTTGAAAAGGTGTCCCCAGAGCAATTCACCCGCTTTGCTATCGTCGATTCCCAACCATCCCACCACGAGGGGCTTGAGGGCATCGGTTTTGATGTCATCATTGACCACCATCCTGCCAGCGGCGATGAGGCCACCTTTGTGGACATACGTCCGGAGTACGGGGCCGTATCCACCATCATGACCCAGTATCTGCGGGCTGCCAAGATAAAACCCTCTGTAAAGCTCGCCACCGGGCTCTTCTACGGCATCAAGACAGACACAAGCAACTTTGAGCGAAAGTCCGTCATGGAAGATGTGAATGCCTTTCAGTTTCTTTTTCGTTACGTAAACGTGCATATGGCAAGGAGCATTGAGCAGGCGGAACTTACCCTGGATTCTCTGAAATACTACCGGAGAGCGTTGGAAGCGATGCGCGTGCAAAAGCGCCGTGTCCATGTGCACCTGGGGCCTGTGTCAAACCCTGATGTGTGCGTATCCATTGCAGATTTCTTTATGAAGATTCATGATATTGCCTGGACTGTTGTGTCTGGCACCTATCAGGGCCGGTTGGTCATTATTGTCAGAAACGACGAGATTCGAAAGGATGCTGGCAGGCTATTGAGTAACGTTTTTGGGCACTTGGGCACCGCCGGAGGACACAAGGGAATGGCCAGGACCGAGATCCCTCTGGAGAACCTGAAAGGTGTGGTTCAATACAAGGATGACAAGGTAATTTCTCGATGGATTGCCAGACAGCTAGACAGACACACGTAGGCATGAAAGCTCAAAGCATAGGCGTTCAGAGTTCACCGTTCAGGGTTACTTTATGTTTTGTTGGTTCAACGCTATGTAGAGCGCACTCTGGACTTCGGGGCAAGTCCGTTTTACATACCGATTCAGCGGTCGCAGCCGCTTTGGCGAAGTCGGCAGAAAACCCAACAGACTCCCAAATCCCACGAATCACCGGTTCAGAGTTTCGTGAACCCTGAACCGTGAACCTCTGAACCCGTGAACGGTTACCTGAAAGCTACACTCATCACTTGTTCAACAGATTCCTGATGGCAATAAGTTCCTCCCTGAGCTGTTCAATGGTGAATGGTTTGCTGTTGCGCGCTGCGAGGCCGTCATCTCTTTGGCGCTCCTTGAGATACTGTTTGGCGCCAGCTATGGTATATCTCTTTTCGTAGAGCAACTCCTTAATCTCCAAAATGATCTCTATATCACGTTTTCTGTAAAGGCGTTGCCCTGAGCGAGACCTGACAGGGCTGATCCTTGAGAACTCCGTCTCCCAGTACCGCAGTACATACGACTCAAGACCGGTTGCAGCGCTAACCTCACCGATCCTGAAATACCGTTTTGCGGGTATCTCGGCCTCTATGGGCCTCATTGATTTGCTCCTTCAGCACCCGGCTGACCTTGAAACTCACTACTTTCCTGGCAGGAATTGTCATGGCCTCGCCTGTTTGCGGGTTCCTCCCCTGCTGTGCCTTTCTTTCACGGACAGCGAATTTTCCAAAGGCCGAAATCATGACCGGCTCCCCATTTGTCAAGGAGCTTTTGACTAACTCAAGGGCTGCATCAACAATCGCCGCGGTCTCTCGCTTCGGAAAGCCGACTCTCTCGTAAATCGCCTCAACGATGCTTTTCTTGTTCATATTTGATTATTCGTTTCTCGGTCTACCCTGCTGGCAGCTCGGCCCTAAACCGTCGCAGGATCTTCTGGGTAACGGCTACGTGAATGCTGTTGACCTCGCTATCAGTAAGATTTCTTTCAAAAGAACGATATGTTAACCTCAAAGCCATGCTCTTTTTCCTCGCCGGGATTGGAGAGCCTTTATAGACATCAAATATCTCCACGCCATCGATCAGCTCCTGGCCCAGGCCTTCAATGAAATCCAAAACACTCTGGGCCTCAAGAGCATCATCTACAATCAAGGCGATATCCCGCGCAGTGGCCGGAAACCTGGATATCGGCTTTACGCGTTTTTCCTCGGAACACAGACAGACAACCTGTTCAAAGTTCAGGTCAAGGCAATAGGCCGGTTGCTTCAATTCAAAATTGTGCAAGACCTGACCGGTCACTTCTCCCACTGTGCCCACTGATTTCTTGCCTGAATACACCTCGGCGGCATGGCCGGGTCTCAGGTAAGGATGACCCGGACCCTTCAGTGCCCTAAAGCTCACATGGGGAATATTCAAAGCTGCATACAAGGTATCAACGATCCCCTTGATATCAAAAAAATCCAGCTTTTCTTCCTGGACATTCCATGTGCTATTGTGCTTCGTCCCGGTCCAAAGGCCGGATATCATCTCCACCTCTTCAGGAAGTTCATCATGGCCGGTCTTCAAAAAGATCTTGCCCAGTTCGAAAACCCTCAGGTTCTCGTTTCGCTGCGTGCTATTTCTAAACATAGTAGTCAGCAGGCCTGGAAGCAACGAGGTCCTCATGACGCCAAGCTCTTCGGTAAGAGGGTTGACGATAGACACCATCCGCCGACGCGGGTCGTTATCTGCGAGCAGAAGCCTGTCACAGGCATCTTCGCCTATGAAACTGTACGTTACAATCTCCGAGAACCCACAGCCGGCAAGGACCTGGCGGAGCAGATCCCTGACCCGAAGCCGTTTTTCCTGTTCCTTGGCCACCACATGCGACACAGGTTGGGTGGTGGGGATCTTATTGTAACCACTCAACCGCGCCACCTCCTCCATGAGGTCCTCTGGACGTTCGATATCCACACGGCAAGTTGGCGGCGCCACCTTGAGCCTATCTTCATCCAGGACCTCAACGTCAAACTCAATGGATCCCAGGTGAGAGATAATCGCGTCCCGGCTTAATCCAGTACCCAGAAGCCGGTTCGTGCGATCCACACTGAGTTCTATCACCCTTTCAGGAATTGGCCGCGGGTAAACATCAATGACGCCGGCAGCTAGACTCCCACCTCCCATCTGAACCATAAGTTGAGCTGCCCGATCCAAGGCCCTTACTATCCCTTCAGGGTCTACGCCCCTTTCAAACCGGTGTGACGATTCGGTGCTCAAACCGAGCCTCTTGGCGGTACGCCTGATGGTGATTGGATTAAAATAGGCGCTTTCAATAAGGACACGAGTCGTATCATCTTCGATTTCCGATTCAAGCCCGCCCATGATTCCGGCCAGGGCCACAGGCCCTTTGCCGTCGCAGATCATGAGCGCTTCATCTGTAAGGTTGCGTTCCGTGCCGTCCAGGGTGGTAAAGATCTGCCCCTCTTTCGCTGTTCTTACAACGATACGATGCTCGGCCAAGCGGTCGAAATCAAAAGCATGCAAGGGTTGACCAGTCTCCATAAGGACAAAATTGGTCGCATCCACCACGTTGTTGATGACCCGGAGCCCCACGGAATTCAACCTGTCTTGTAGCCAGAAAGGAGAGGGGGCTATGTGGACCCCTGTGACGAGCCGCGCGCTATACCGAGGACAGTGATCCGGGACTTCGATGGTCACGGACGCAAGCTCCTCAATGGGTGTTTCGCCTGATGGGAGCTTCACCTCCGGATAATTCAAGGGCACGCCAAGAATGGCTGCCACCTCACGGGCTATGCCAATGACGCTGAGACAGTCGGAACGATTTGGGGTAAGGTCAAACTCGATGACGGTATCTGAGAGGCCAAGGGCCGCGGCAACCCCCCTGCCTGGTACGCTTGACTCAGGCAGAACAAGGATGCCGGATCTGTCCGTTCCAAGGGCAAGCTCTGCTTCAGAACACAACATGCCTTCTGAAACTCGTCCCCGGATACGACCGGCTTCAATCGTATCGCCTGAAGGAAGCTGAGTCCCAGGAAGCGCTACCGGCACCAAGTCGCCCTTCTTGATATTGGAGGCTCCGCAAACGATGGACTTAACTCCCGCGCCTACATCCACTTTGCACACGGAAAGTGTGTCGGCATCAGGATGGGGTATTATTTCAACAAGACGTCCCGCCACAACGCCATCCAGATAAGCATATCGATCTGAAAGGGCGTCCACCTCCAGTCCTGCCATGGTAAGAGCCTCGGCAAGCTCAACCACATCCGCATCGACAGTTACATAATCCTGAAGCCAGCTTAGACTAACTTTCATGGGTCAAAGGTCTGCTCATGGTGGTTACTAGTTGGCTTATCCGTGATCAGTCATCACTTATTATTAGCGCCATTACACTACCCGATGCAGGAAAAGCATATCACTTGACTCAACGTGCCAGAGATTTATCGGGCATCTGGTATCCGGCATCCGGTCAAAACTGCTTAAGAAATCTGATATCATTTTCGTAGAACTTTCTGATATCGTCAATACCGTACTTGAGCATTGCAATACGCTCGATACCCATGCCAAAGGCAAAACCAGTGTAACAGTCCGTATCATAGCCCACCATCTCAAATACCGCAGGGTGCACCATGCCGGCGCCCAGAACTTCCAGCCATCCGGTATGGGAACAGACCCGGCAGCCTTTGCCGCGGCAAATCACACACCGTATGTCGACTTCAGCGCTCGGCTCCGTGAACGGGAAGAAGCTGGGACGAAAGCGCAGACTGGTTTCTTCGTCAAATATTTGATGCACCAATGTGGTCAGTATCCCCTTCAGATCACCGAATGAGATATTTTCTCCTACCATCAGCCCCTCTATCTGGTGAAACATTGGCGTGTGAGAAACATCAGAATCGACGCGGTAGACCTTGCCTGGCGCAATGATACGTATCGGTGGTGATCGCTTTTCCATGACGCGGATCTGGATGGGCGAAGTATGGGTTCGCAAAACCACGTCATCCGAAATATAGAAGGTATCTTGCATGTCACGGGCAGGATGATCTTTGGGAATGTTGAGGGCCTCAAAGTTATAGTAATCGAGTTCCACGTTAGGGCCCTCAGCAATCTCAAAGCCGAGTCTAAGGAAGATCTCGGAAATCGCCTGTGTCATTTGCGTAATTGGATGTAAATGCCCTCTGGCAAAGGGCCGCCCAGGTAAAGTCACGTCCAGGCCGCCTGAAGGCTCTTTGCTGTCAGCGTCGAGTCTTTCGATGGCCTCCCTGAAGGCGACCTCAAGCCTTGTCTTCACCTCGTTGGCAAGCCTTCCCACCTCAGGCCGATCCGCGGCAGGCACGGTCGAAATCCCTCGCAGGCATTGTGTCACCACGCCTTTGCGCCCCAGGTACCGAGTTCGCAAGAGGTTGACTCCTTGCAGATCGCTGGTTGTCTCCAGGCTCTTCAAGGCTTCCTGTTCTGTTTTCTTCAGTTCCTCCTTCATTAGCGGCAAATATCTATGCGTTTTCCAGTGACAGAACTTCCGATTGTCCGGTTGCCGATCTACGAAGCAGCGCCTGCGGCCATGACCGCCAATTCAGAAAAGCCTTTTGGATCTGAAACGGCCAGCTCCGCCAGTATTTTTCGATCAATCTCCACGCCTGCGCTTTTCAATCCATTGATAAGCCTACTGTAAGAAAGATCGTTAAGGCGTGCCCCTGCGTTGATCCGGGATATCCACAGTCTTCTGAAGTCACGTTTTCGGGTCCTTCTATCCCTGTATGCATACTGAAGGGCCTTGTCTACGGCATCGGCTGCTGTGCGATACAGCTTGCTGCGACCGCCGCGATAACCCCTAGCCAGCTTCAATATCTTTTTTCGCCTCCTTCTGGCCTTAAATCCTCGTTTGACTCGCATGACTAGTACCTCCTTGGAGTGCGTTTTTGGCCCTCTTGCCTAAGAGCTGGGTCAAAAATTGAATAATTCAGGAACCTGCCTCGCCGGCAGGCGGGTTGGCGGAATTGCATCTAATCCCATCATCGCTAAGTTCTTGAATCTCTGCGATGTTCTCAAGCCGTCTAGGCGCAATTCTTAAATTCTTCAATTAGTTGTCAGTATTCAAAAACAGTGTATTCCAAATATTTTCTGCCAGAAAAAACACGAATTTCATAACTAACGGACTAAATTCCTCAATCATTTATGAGTAACGAACGACTCATACATAAGGAATCAAGCGTTTAACCATGGCAATGTTGGTTTTGTCCACCGTACCTGGCTTTCTCAGGGTCCGCTTCCTTTTTGTCGTCTTCTTTGTTAAGATGTGGTTTGCATGGGATTTTGAAAATCTTATTTTCCCTGTTCCCGTGACCTTAAAACGCTTTGCAGCGCCACGGTTTGTCTTCATCTTTGGCATTGTATTTGTCCTCTCATCTCTGTTTCGCAATTTCAAACGTCAAGGCGGTGAGTTGCTCATCCTATGGCAAAAAAAGTCCCCTTGGCTGAAATAGAGCGCCATTGCTTCGAACACGGGAATCCCTTCGCGATCCAATATGGTCCTGCCTTGGGCGGGTTTCGCCGTCCATTTGATAACTTTCTACGAGTTCATCAAAAAGGGATTTCCTATGCAATCAAGTAAAATATACTCGTCTTGGAGCAATAATCTGTCAAGGCATGATTTTTCGCATCCGAAAGAGGGAATCTGCTGGAAGTTATCTATGGGCAAGAATCATGAACATCTGGCGGCCCTCTCGCCTCGCCTCTTGCTCCACACCGGCGAAGTCCGATGTCTCGTCAGCTATTCGTTTGAGTAGTTCCGATCCACGCTCTGTGTAAGCCAGTTCCCTTCCTCTGAACATGATCGAAACTTTCACCTTATCCCGATTTTCCAAGAACCGTTTGATCTTTCGCAGCTTCACCTGGAAATCATGCTCGCCGGTCATTGGACGGAATTTTATCTCTTTGATTTGATAACCCGACGACCGCTTCCTGGACTCTTGAATCTTTTTACTCTGTTGGTACTTATATCGACCATAATCCATGATCCGACAAACCGGCGGATTGACCTGAGGGGCAACCTCAACCAAGTCCAACCCGGACTCTTCTGCAATTCCCAGAGCCTCCCTGACCGGCACAACCCCCAGTTGATCGCCGTCAGCACTTATCAGCCTGACCTCTTTGGCCCGAATCCTTCGGTTAACATTAACGCGCTTTGCTATGTGCTTCACCTCCCTGATGGTTCATGATTCACAATTTAAAAAATATACTAAAAATAGGGCTTTTACGCAATATCTTTCTTTCTAACCGACAAAAATGGGACGCCTGGAAATGTCTTGAGGCAAGGGAAGATCAAGAAACGGTTTTCCTTTCATCTGAGGTTCAATTTCAGCTAAGAGCTCAGGCAGAGTCATCTTTCTCTGGGCCCCGTCTCTGGTTCGAACATTCAAATACCCTCCAGCCACTTCTTTTGCTCCAACAACCAGAATGTAGGGGATCCATTCTCTTTCTGCCCCCCTTATCTTGCGTCCCATGCTGCTATCGCGATCATCATAGTCGATTCTATAGGGGATGCCCGACAAAACCTCTCTACATGCCTTATCGAATTTTTCAGAGACCGGAATTATACGCAACTGTACAGGAGCAAGCCAAAAGGGGAAGGCGGCCTTCTGCCCTCTTTTCATACGTATGGCCTGGGTCTCCAGTATGGCATAAAGCACCCTGTCGACAGAACCGGATATAGAGGCATGCAAGAGAAGCGGGTGCTGTTTCTCCCCGCTTTCGTCAACATAGGTTATGTCAAATCTCTCAGGATTTTCAACATCTATCTGCACTGTTGACAGACAAGCCGCTTTGTCCAGGGCGTCGATGAAGTTGAACTCAAGCTTTGCAACAAAGTAAAACGAGCGCTCCTCCCAAAGTTCAATCAAGGCGGGCCGTCCACAGCGGGAAACGAGATTTTGGACAAAAGGCTTATGCTGTTCAGCGAAATCCTGGACAAACCTGATGGCCACTTCGAAATCAAGGCCAAAGCCTTCCAAACATTCAATGGCCAGGTCGGCCTGGCGGACGAACTCCTCTTTGGCCTGCTCCATATCCTTGGCCAATGTATGAAGGTCCGGCATGGTGAACGTTCGCAGGCGTTTGAGGCCAGCCAGTTCTCCTGATTGTTCACGCCTGAATGAATAATGGGTTAACTCATAGAGTTTACACGGCAGATGGTGATGAGAGATCTGCATGTCATGCTGAATCAGGTATTGGCCAAAACAAGCTGCAAACCGGAGAAAGTATTCCTTCTGGCCTGAAAGGAGCACATATTGTCGAGCCGGGAACCGCTGCAGGTACAGGTTAAGCTTTGGGTGTTGATAGTCGTACATGATAGGGGTTTCGACCTGCATGCCTCCGTACCGGGTATTAAAGTCGCTCACGTATTTCTCGGCCAGCCTTTTTATCAACTGCCCCTTCGGATACCACCGAAAATTCCCTTGGTCAGAGCCAGGCTCATAGTCCACCAACTCCATACGACGCATCAAGTCGATATGTGGGGGCGATTGCTCGGAGATACGGCTTCCGGACTTCTCGTACCGGAACAGCCGCTCCAAATTCGGCCGGGTCGCAAAAGAAAACCCCTCTGCCGGGCCGCTGTAAGCGGATTTGCCTTCCGGCGTCATGATCATCCACTCCGACTTAAGGGTCTTTTCTGCCTTGATGGCTTGAGATTCTTCAGCCTCATCAGCTTTATCAGTATGCCCGGATGGCGTGATAGTCTTGGCCAGCTCAGACAAGGGATGCCCTTTGCATGATATCTCAAAAGCCTTGTAATAGCCAAAAGGGGCTCGTATTATCTTTAAGTGGTTGTGGCTTTGAAGCCGGGTGAAGATCTCATCCAGCAGCTTCACAGCGACCCGGGGGGAACTGAGTGAGCTTGAAAGATGGGCATATGGATAGATTACCAGATTCTCCGCGCCTATCTGTGCCGCAAGAGTCAAGACTTCTTCGGTCACTTGGTCGGCTACGGAACCAACATTGGCGTTATCGCCCTTTTCGGCTGCCATGAAAACCACCAAGGCTTCGCTGACATCTCCCTCCGACTTGGACTTGTCGAGTTCCCCGGGCAAGGCCGCGGTGGTTTCGCCCGTTACACGAAACGAGAACCTGTCTGCATGTATTAGAAGAATACGCATCCCAAAAACACAAAAGGCATCTGAAAGCACATCAACCCAGATGCCCCATCCATTTTGAACTTTAAAACATAACTTAAACTGCTCTCGTAATAAGATCGCGCCGCAATTTTATGCAGCGCGGCTTTGCCGCGCGAAACCCACGAAAAAAGAAAATCCCCATACAACCAAGTTGAAAATCTGGTATCATATATAAACATGTCCACGAAAAGTCAAGACTAAGTTTAGTAATGTGTCAGCCCGCAAGCTGGTATCCGATTGACTCTGAGGTCTCTTTCCTATAACCTCACTTCCGGTCAGTATTTGAAGATGTTCGTCATGTTGTTGAAAGGACAATCTAATGAACGTCCAAGGGCTTGTTGAAGCCATACTAGACGACGCCCGAAACCTCGTTGCAAAAGCGCCAAGAGAGCCGATTGAGCGTTTCGTTGAAGGGCTTGGCCAGGCAGAGAGGATTTTTTGTGCGGCCCAGGGAAGATCCGGATATGTCTTGAGGTGTTTTTGTATGCGCCTGATGCATTTGGGATATAGGGCCTACTTTGCCGGCGAGACCATCACTCCCCGGGTAGGCGCGGGAGACATGGTTGTTGTTGTTTCGGGTTCGGGCCAAACCAGATTCACGTGCGAGTTTGTCAAGCTGGCAAAGCGCCAGGGGGGCACAACCTATGGTATAATCGGGGTTGAAGATTCCCCCGTGGCAAGGGCCCTGGATCATGTCATTTGTCTTCCAGGAGGATCAAAGGCAGACATGACCCATGAGCCCGTGTCTCTCCAGCCTTTGGGGTCTTTGTTTGAACAGGCCGCCTTTGTGTTGTTGGAAGCGATCGTGCTGGAGCTGTTCCAGAGGCAGGGCAGCAATCATCAGGCGTTGCTCGAGCGACATGCCAACCTGGAATAGTACAAGTTCCACGGCAACGTCAAAGTCGAACAATCAACTTTTAAGACACTGGAGTAGTTTTGAGGTGCAACGATGAAACCGGTTCTTCAATTGGCTTTGGATTTTGTTGATCTGAAACGGGCCGTAAAAAACGCTCGGGCCGCTGTGGAGGGTGGAGCGGACTGGATTGAGGCCGGAACGCCCTTGATCAAGAGTGAGGGGCTTGAGGCTGTCAGGGAGCTGAGGAGGCTATTTCCTCGGGCAACGATTGTTGCTGATATGAAGATCATGGATGCAGGTCGCATCGAGGTTGAAACGGCTGCCAAAGCAGGCGCCAACGTAGTCGATGTCCTGGGCGCTGCAAGCGACGCCACGATTCGCGAATGTATCCAGGCAGCAAAAAACTACGGGGCCAGGATTGTCGTGGATCTCATCGCAGTCAAGGACCCTGTGTCGCGAGCCAAGGAGGTTGAGGGCTTTGGAACCGACTACATAACGATTCATTGTTCCATAGACGAACAGATGGAGGGAAAAGACCCCTTTGAAACGCTTCGCAAAGTTGCTCAAAGCGTCTCTGTGCCCGTGGGGGTGGCAGGGGGGATCAACTCAGAGACAGCTCCCAGAGCCCTGGAGGCGGGGGCATCGATTGTGATTGTGGGTGGGGCCATCACAAAAGCTGTTGATCCTGAGAAGGCGGCCAAAACCATCAAAAAGGCCATGAAAGAACTGGTTGCCATTCCCACAAGGCTCTTTAAAAGAGGATCGGAGGCGGAGATTCGAGAAATCCTTGACAAGGTCTCGGCAGCGAACTTGTCAGATGCCCTGCACAGAGGTGGCGTGATGGAAGGCCTGCGGCCTTTATTTCAAGGGATCAGGCTTGTGGGCCGGGCGCTCACGGTCAGGACCTATCCCGGAGATTGGGCCAAGCCGGTCGAAGCCATTGATGTTGCTGAAGAAGGAGACGTGATCGTCGTTGACGCAGGCGGCCTGGGACCGGCTATTTGGGGCGAACTGGCCACGCATTCTGCCCTGCAAAGGCGACTGGCAGGTGTGGTCATAGACGGCGCCATGCGCGACACCTATGACATCGGCCAGATGAAATTGCCCGCCTTCACAAAATTGATCATGCCTAATGCAGGCGAACCTAAGGGCTTCGGCGAAATCGGCGTGCCCGTGACAGTAGGCAATCGAAAAGTGGAAACCGGTGACTGGATTCTAGGGGATGATGACGGGGTTGTGGTGCTGCCAAAATCAATGGCTACCGAGTACGCCAACCGTAGCATGGACGTATTGGAACGAGAAAACCGCATCCGCGAGGAAATCAAGGAAGGAAGCACCCTCAGCAAGGTGACTGAACTGCTCCGCTGGGAAAAGAAATAGCCCCCTATCGTTGCCTTCTTAGTCGGAGCTTACGGGCTTTTTCCCTGGCGGTCTTCACCATGGACAGAATCACGAAATAACCTATCAGGGCAACAGCAACGCCGGTGATGGCGCCACCCAGGGTGAGGGAAAGAAAGACGTGCCTGCCGGCATGCCAAAATGTCTCCCAGGAAGGGTTTGAAAGGAAACCAGCCTTTACCGGGTAGCCGAGCAGCCTTGCCCCCACTTTGTAATTGAACCAGTAGATAAAAGGCGCGGTAGCCGGATTTGTAAGCCATACGCTTGCAGCCGCTGCCACTTTGTTGACTTTGAACAAGGCGGCAATGGGCACGGCTATCAGCATCTGGAATCCCATGGTCGGAGACATGGCAACAAAAAAACCTGCCGCTGCCCCCCATGCGATTTGTTCAGGGTTACCGTGGAGGCGGATGAAACGATCATAGAAATACCGGGCGAACCTCCTGATGCGACCGGGCGACGGATCTTGCCATTGCGGGTCATACTCGGGCGGGAGGGTCGACCATTCCGGGTCATGGCCGGTGGTGAAATGCCGATCTTCTGTAGGTTGTTTTTCCTGCAAAGCGTTTCTCACAAGAATGATTACCTGGTTGATCATTTCCAGAAAAGTTTGAAAACAGGCTCTCCAAAAAATTGTTTCTTATCAGGATTTTTGTTCAAATTCCACAGAAAACCAATAACCACGATTTTTCCAACACCCCAAGAAGTACTGAGGTGTGCTGCCAAATGACTGATTACTGTTTAGGAATCCGGTTTGCGCAGTAAAAGACCAGCCCAACCCTGATCGCGCAAGTAGGCCTTCTCCTCCGCCTCGTTGTGGATGTACGGTCTTGAAATGAGTTCTTTCTGGCCTTTGCAAAACCCTGCCAGTATCAGCCACCCCCCTGGCCGGACAGCCCTCCAGAGGCTCTGATGCGCTTCAACGTGGACTGAAGGCACCAGGTTGGCCAGCACAACGTCAAAGGGTCCGCGGCAGCACGACAATTTGCCCAGAACCAAATAGACCCTCGATCCTGCCATGGGATTGAGCTGCAGGTTAACTCGTGCAGCAACCACCGCCTCAGCCGAAATGTCCACGGCAAGCACCTTGAACCCTCCGAGGGCTGCGCCAGCCAACGCCAGAATGCCGCTCCCGCATCCTGCGTCAAGGGCCCAGGCCCCACGCACGGGCGGCAACCCAAAGTCACCTGCAAGGAGGACGTCCAGCAGCTCTAATGACAGGAAGGTGCTCGGATGACTTCCGTCGCCAAAGGCGTCCTTTGCGTCAATGCGGAGCACGGTCTGGCTGCCTTCGGGTTCGACGTGCTCGAGGGGCGGAGCCACCACGAGGCGGGAAGAGACACGGACAGCCTGTGGCTTTCCTTGCTCCCCACCAACACCATCATAGGCCTCAAAACCCCTGAGATTAATACCGAGCGACTCCCAGAGACCGTATTCTCTCTCAAGTTGCCTCACCATCCCTTCTATTCCTGCAAGCCGGGAATCAACCTGCGCATTTCGTTTGATGATCCCCTTGACAAGCCAGACGCCGGTCGTTCCCGCAGGCTCTTCCCGGACAGGTGAACCTGTGAAACCGCCAAGCGCTTCACTCACAGTCTTTCTTAGCCGAAAAGGTGTGCTCACCGCCACTTCTATCCATGGTTGACTTGTGTGCGCTGCCATGTTCTTGTTAATTCCTGAATCGTGAAAGTGGTGTTTTTTGCGGAAAACAAAAAAAACACGAAATTAGGCCTGGTTGCAAGGTGCAGAGCAGAAAATGACGTTTTTCGTGTGTTGCGGCGTTCGCCTTGAGAACATCACGTGGTAAATTTTGTTTCTCCTTTTTTGTTCCGGATTGTCCAAGTTAGATCCTATCATTACCACAATAGCTGGTGTTTTATGAACACAAAGGTGTTTGCTACCCTGTTTTTAGCTGTTTTTTCCGTCACACTGGGCGTGGGCCTGGTGGTTCCGTTGCTGCCGGTCTATGCCCACAAATTGGGCGCAACCGGACTTTGCATAGGCTTTATCTTCGGGGCCTTTTCGCTATCAAGAACGGCCTTTCTCCCCCTTTTTGGCAGAATGTCGGATATTAGGGGCCGGAAACCCTTCGTCACAACCGGGCTTCTGGGATATTTCCTGGTCTCAATCGCCTTTGCATTTTCCGAAAGCGTGGAAATTTTTATCCTGATCCGCTTCTTGCAGGGAATTGCGTCGGCCATGATCCTGCCCGTGGCCCAGGCCTATGTCGGGGAAATCACGCCCGCGCAAAAGGAAGGCTTCACCATGGGCCTGTTTAACATGTTCCTTTACGCGGGTCTGAGTCTCGGGCCGGTTGTCGGGGGCGCGGTCAACGATGCCTTTGGCATTCAGGCATCCTTTGTGGGCATGGGGCTGGTTTCGCTCCTTGGTTTCCTCCTGTGTCTTGTCTTGCTGCCGCCCAGAAGCAAGGAAAAACCTCTTGTAAAGCCCAAGCTGCCGGTTCGTTACGCAATCCTCATCAGAAACAGATACATTTGCGCTCTTTTCATGTTCCGATTGGCCTACACCACCTGTATCGGGATTGTGTGGGCCTTCCTTCCCCTTCTTGCAGACTCTGGTTTCAATCTGTCAAGCTCGTCTATCGGAATCCTGGTTATGCTCGGGGTGCTCACCTCCGGTCTCCTGCAGACCCCAATGGGCCTTTTGGCTGATCGCTTCAGCAAGAGAGTCCTGATCGTTGTGGGCGGAATGGTGACTGCGGGAGCCATCTTTTCATTCGTTTACGCTCAGGGATTCTGGGGGCTCTTTGTGGCCAACATCTTGTTCGGAATCGGCGGAGGGATTGCAATACCGGCTGTCATGGCCATGACAGTCATCTTAGGACGTCACACAGAGTCCATGGGCTCTATCATGGGCCTTTTGACCATGGGCCACAGCCTGGGAATGCTTGTGGGCCCTATTCTGGCGGGCCTGATGATGGATGCCTTTCGATTGGAGCTGGCCTTTGTGGGAGGCGCTGGTGTCATGGGAATTGGGGTTTGTGTTGCGCTTGCGTTCACTTCCGGCTTCAGAATGAGTATAGAGGAAAAACAAAAACGAGACGCTACTATTTGCGTCAAGACCCTTAAGTAAGGCCGAAAGTGCTATTACTATTCCTCCAAAACCATTAGTCCAATGTTCCAGCGCTCCAGTACTCCAATTGGAGCCCTCGCATACAAAGAGCCTTCCAAATTGTGTGTCAGCCGACGGGCGAGCCTCTCAGGCATGATTGACAATAGAATCATACTGGTTTAGATTTGACATACTCTGAAGAAGCCCGCATGAAACAGCAAAGTGATCCGCCCGGGGCGGATCGCAGTGACCTGCGTGCGTGCAAAGCACAGGCAGGGGGAAGGTGAAGCAAAATCCGCCGGAGGCGGCAAGATGGAATTTTTGCGAAGCCGACAACAATGGAAAGGCAATAGATTATGAAGTCACAAACTAGCGAAACCGTCACCATGGGTTCACTGGAAATCATGCTGGCCCAGCCTGCGGAGTTGCCTTTGAAATGGGTGGGACAGAAGGAATTGATAAAGCAGGTACTGGCCGCATGGATGGTCATTCACGAAAAGGATGCTCCTTTCAACCCCCGTCTCGTTGGGAAACCTGGCGTTGGCAAGACCACACTCGGGTATGCTGCGGCCAAACAGCTAAACAGGCAGATATACCTGTTTCAAGCTACCATGGACACTCGACCTGAGGACCTCATCATCACCCCTGTGATGGGGGGAGACGGCAAGGTGAAATACGCTGCCAGCTCTTTGGTTACGGCCATGATCAGGGGCGGTGTGTGTATCTTGGACGAAGGGAACCGGATGAGCGAAAAATCGTGGGCATCTCTTGCTCCTCTACTGGACGACAGGCGATATGTGGAATCTATCATAACCGGTTTGACCATATCAGCCCACCCTGACTTCAGGTTTGTGGTCACGATTAACGAAGATGCTTCCACCTATGATATCCCCGAATATATCCACTCAAGACTGCAGCCCCAGATATTTATCGATTTTCCGGACCGAGAAGACGAACTGCTGATCCTAAAGGAAAACCTCCCCTTTGCCGACGAGGACATCCTGAACTACATGGTCGATTTTCTCCAACGGAGCCATATGGCAGACGAGGTCTATTCTGTGCGCGACGGAATCAATATGGCCAGGTACGCCCTTAAGATGATGCACGGAACTCGAATGACAAAAAAAGAAGCCCTTCACCTTGCGCTCCTCAATGTGCTTGGGGATGAGGCCCTTCGTTATCAAGAGTAAAGATGATCAATGAGCCCTTGAACCCATTCGGCCCTATCTATCCTGTCCCCATCGTCCATTACAGCATGGAGTTTGCCGATGCAGTACGGCGCCTGTTTCAGCACGTAAGGCCCGAGGCTGTAGCCGTTGAACTGCCCCACTCCATACAGGCCGTAGTCCAAAAAGGCGTTCAACGCCTTCCTGAGTTATCCGTGGCCCTGTACCAGAATATGCGAGGGGAAACCATCTATCTCCCGATCGAACCGACAGACCCTCTCGCAGAGGCCATCCGGTCCGGCCTAGAGGCCAACGTACCTGTCTACTTTGTGGACCTTGACCTGGATACGTATCCTTCACATCGTGATCATGTGCCTGACACCTATGCGGCCCACCGGTTGGGAATCAATGCCTACTACAGTATTTGCGCACAGGTGTTGCTGCCGGCACAAGCAAAAGGCCCTGCTGACATCAGGCGCGAGGCCGGCATGGCCTACCGACTGCAAAAGCTTGCGGCCAAACATGACAAGATACTCTTTGTTTGCGGGCTGGCACATCTTGAAGGTGTGAAGGCGGCTTTTTTTCGCCCCCAGGCCGAGCCCCTTGAAAAAACAAAACGTACCGGGGTCAGCCTGTTTAATCTTCACCCAGAGGATCTGGCTGAAGTCATAACAGAATACCCCTTTTTGGCGTCCGTATATGAATACCGGAGAAAAACACTTCCGCCAGAGCCTGAACTCTCGAAGTTTTCGGTCCGAAAGAAACTCGGCGTTCTTACCCTGATGAGTGGAGGCAAGGAGACCTGTTCTGAAGAAGATGCCCTGGATGCGTCCATAAGATGGGCTGTGCATCATGTCAAACCGGGCGCCGTGGATCGCCAGTTGGCAACCCTCCGACTTTTTGACGAGGCAGCGCGGCATTATCACCAGGATACTGGGGAGGAAGTCTACCGGTGGCAGAAACGGGCCTTTTTCCGTTTTTCGAGAAATTATGCCCTCCTGGAAAACAGGCTCCTCCCGGACTTCTACCAACTTCTTGCTGCAGCCCGTGGATGTGTGGACGACAATTTCTGCTATGCCTTCTGGCGATTGGGCTCTTTTTACCCGTGGCAAAAGGCCCAGTCTTCCGTTGCCACCATCCGTATGAGTGGAGAGATGCTTTGGCTGGGAACACGAAAGATTCACATCCGCAGGAGGCTTCCCAGGATCAAGCGCCGACCGGTGTATATCCCGAAAAAACGCCGAATAAGGGAGCACAGGCCCGGAGAATGGCTGGAGGGTTTTGAGGACCCTTATATCTGCTCATATCCTCCTGAGGACCTTGCCGTTGAGAATTATGGCAGCTTTCTTAAATCCAAGGGCTCATTTGTGCTGTCAGCCGATGATGCAGCCAGCGTGCCCTTTGAAACCACTATTCTGGACGGCATTGACATGCGGGAGACAGCCCGCCACCTCAACGAAGGCCGTATCTACGTCAAGGAGTTCAAGAGGGTCAAAGGTGGCGTAGGGTCTGTTGTTGTGATATTTGATGAAGACACGACAGGAGACAAATACCCCCACCTGATGACATGGCTCGGAGAACATGACCAGGAGTCGGACATGGCCTTTTATGCCACCAGTCCGGCCGAGCACATTGTCGGGCCCGGGATCTCAAGGTGTATCTATGGGGGGTTTCTTATGACGTTTCCTCCTCTCAGGCTCGCTGACGTCTGGGGGGACCCCGAGTATGATTGGGCGCGGACCAAGGCAGAGCGCCTCCTTCTGGCCGGCCTGGAATACAGCGTGGAAAAGCATGTGGTTTATGTGGCCAAGTCTGCGCCCAGGTCATTTATTAAGCAGGTGGCAACCAAGTGGGGCAAACGTATCGTTTACATACCGATCGGCCAGCTTTCGCCCATTAAGTTGAAACAGATACGCACGCTTCACGTGCTGTCAGGCAAAGACAAACGAAGGATTGCCGGTGATTACATATGGTAACCTTGCAAACCCCGGCGAGAAAGGAGGATCACTCATGGAGAAAAAAATCCTGCTGGCAGTCGACGATTCCATCCATTCAAAACATGCGATTCAGTATGCCGTCAGAATGTCGTCGGCTGTGAAAGATCTCACCTTCACCCTCTTTCATGTACAGCCTGCCATCTCACAGTTCCTCCTTGACGAGGCCAAGACTGACTTCAAAGCCAATGCCGAGTTGAAGAAAGCCATCCGAAAAAACACCGAGCACGCCCAGGGGATCTTGGAAAAGTTCAAGGGTCAAATGGTCAGGATGGGAATTGACGGCAAACACATTGAGGTGACTACCCAGCCGAAGTTGTTGGGGCTCGCTAAAGATGTTCTGGAGCGCGCCCAGCAAGGGCTCTATGACGCAATTGCCATAGGGAGAAGGGGACTTTCCCGGGTCCAGAAGACCTTTGTGGGGAGCGTTACCGCCAAACTGGTGGAGCATTCCACAGCAACTCCTGTGTGGGTAGTAGACGGCAATGTGACATCCACAAAGATCATGGTAGCCGTGGACGGCTCTGAAGCTTCGCTTAGGGCCGTGGATCACTTGAGCTTCATGATTGGGGGAAATCCTAAGGTCAGATTAACTCTTTTTCATGTCATACCGAAGCTTGGAGACTACTGCGTAATAGACTTTGAGGGAAGCGGCGTCGAGCAAGTCATTGCAAGAAGCAACAGGCGATGTATAGAGGATTTCTACGCTCATGCACGGAGAATACTTGAGGATGCTGGCATGCAGGATAAGCAGGTTGAGATCAGGACGGCTAAGCGAAAGAGGAACCCGGCCAAGGCCATTGTTGAAGAAGCCAGAAAGGGAGACTACGGCACAGTGGTTGTCGGCAGACGGGGTAGAGGCAAAGCATTTTTTATGGGAAGTGTGTCAAGATACGTGCTGGACAGAACGTCGAACCGGGCACTATGGCTTGTTTCCTAATCGTTATGCGTAGACACGTCATGGAAAACCTGCGTTTTTTCCGCGCGTTTTGCCTGGCCACCGACCTGGCAGGAGTCTCTGAGTCACGTGGGAATACCAAGCTTGGGAAAGACATAAAGCTGGAGCAGGACCCAGACAAGGAAAATAACTAGTATGATTAGTATCTCGGACATTCCTTTTTCCTTCAGCCAACGGCTGAAATGATTTAGGCTCAGGAAAAACCTCCGGCAGACGTGCCGCAGGAAGACGCTGCGGAAGCTCCCAGTTCGCCGGCTGCACTGCCCGAGGAAAAGATTGACAGCAGGCGCTCCGTATCGGTTGATTCACATTTTGGGCACTTGATGGGATCACGATCAGTTGAAAAGACAATTTGCTCAAATTCTGCGCCACATTTTAGGCAACGAAATTCATATAGAGGCATCTGTTCCTCCTCGTAACGTACCAGACTCCTTCGTCAAGAAAGCCGAAGGAGATTTCGGCATCTTTAATGTATACACAAAAGTAGTCTACACTTTGTTTTCAGTAACCGTTCACGGGTTTAGAGGCTCAAAGGTTGTAACTCTGAACTCTGAACCTGTGAACGCCTACATTGTAATTATTAAGCATCCAGTCACGTATTGCAAGGTCTTTTGTCACTGTTGATGATTATTTGGTTGAAATGATTACGAAATATTTGCCCTGGCTCATAGCGCTGGTATACTTCATATGTCCGTATGATGTAATTCCGGATTTTCTTTTCGGACCGGGATGGCTCGATGATCTCGGTGTGCTCGCCCTGGCATGGTGGTGGGCAACCAGAATCAAAAGGGCCTATCAGACTCGAACCGGCCCGGAGCCCAGGGGAACATACCAACAGAAATCCTCCAGCGCAAAGGGACAGGCCGCAGAGGATCCGTACGAGGATGAGGACCCTTACAACATATTGGAAATCGAAAGAGGCGATTCCAAAGACAAGATCAAAGCAGCGTACAAGAGACTCGCAGCCCAATACCACCCCGACAAGGTACAGCACCTTGGAAAAGAATTTCAGGAGCTTGCCCACAACAAGTTCGTGGCCATTCAGAGGGCCTACGATAAGCTCATGAAATAATTCAAAGACTCAGGGCGGGCATAGGCAGATAACTAAGCTTCTATGAGCCGACAGTTGTTTTCTTCAGCATACTGTTCGCCTCTTTTTATGCAGCAGCCATATCAACACATGTCCAGTTTGTCCAGGACGTCCCTATTGCCCGGCTATTAACCGTAGAAAGGCTTTCCAGATTTTCTAGCGACATTTTCTTGTTGACTCTGCCGTCCTGTTCCTTGCTAAACTCATTGTAACTATTGGTTAAATTGCGCCTTGACTCGCCTTGGCCAAGTGGTTATAAACAAAAAAATATTGGAGGGAGTTTATGGCCAACAATGTAATGAGGAAGATATGGCTATGACTAAAAATCGATTTGGACGACTGTTTGTTTCGGCCATCATTGGAATGTGTTTGGTACTCTCAACGTCCGACATCGGCCTTGCTGCCGAGCCGATCAAGCTGGGGGTGGCCGGGGCACATAGTGGCGATCTTGCTTCCTACGGTATTCCATCCATAAGGGCAGCGGAGCTTGTGGCGGAGGACATTAATGCAAGCGGTGGAGTCCTTGGGAGAAAAGTGGTGCTGCTGACAGAAGACGACGTGTGCAAGCCGGAAGTCGCCACAAACACGGCGACAAAGCTCCTATCCCAGGGCGTTCATGTAGTCCTGGGCCACATTTGTAGCGGTGCAACCAAGGCGGCTCTTGGTATCTATAAGGATTCAAAGATAATTGCCATGTCCCCGTCTGCAACCAACCCAGCCCTGACTCAGAGCGGTGACTATCCCAACTTTTTCCGGACCATTGCTTCTGACGATGCCCAGGCAAGGCTCAATGTGGATTTTGCGCTTGACGTTCTAAAGCTGAAAAAGATCGCCATAATCCATGACAAGGGCGACTATGGTAAAGGGTTTGCCGGGTTTGCAAAGAAATTCCTGGAAGAGTCTGGCAGGGCAGAAGTCGTATTGTTCGAAGGCGTCACTCCTGGTGCTGTTGATTATTCTGCAGTTGTACAAAAAATAAAGCACTTAAAGGCCGAAGCCGTAATATTTGGCGGTTATCATCCTGAAGCATCGAAGATAGTCAGCCAGATGCGCAAGAAAAGGATGAAAACCATATTCATTTCTGATGACGGCGTCAAAGATGATACTTTCATCAAGGTTGCAGGCAAATATGCAGAAGGAGTGTATGCCTCAGGTCCCAAGGACACGTCAAAAAACCCAATGAATATTGCTGCCGTCGAAGCCCATAAAATGAAGTACGGCTCGGATCCTGGCGCTTTCTTCACCAATGCCTATGCAGCGACTCTGGCTCTGCTCAATGCCATTGAAAAGGCCGGCACAACTGACTACGATGGGGTGAGAAAGGCCCTCAGGACTGCATGGGTTGAAACGCCCATCGGAAAAATCCGTTTTGATGAACGGGGAGACGCAATCGGTGCAGGCTTCTCCGTCTACCAGGTACAAAATGGTGTCTATGTAGAACTGAAATAACATGTTGATGAATATTTCGCCTTCTCAGGGGACAGGCTGGAAGGCCTAACGCCTGATTTGTTGCACTCCATTGTTCCGATACTGTCCGCCGAAAGCAGGAGGACCAACGCCGAGTTTTACGTCTAGCAGTAATACAAGGAGCAAAACCACCTAAATGGACTGGGAATATTTTTGTGAGCTTTTCCTGGGAGGGCTGACTCGTGGGAGCATCTACGCGCTTGTTGCCTTGGGTTACACCATGGTTTACGGAATCATCCAGCTCATCAATTTTGCCCACGGCGAAATCTACATGATCGGGGCTTTTACTGCCCTGATTGTTACCAGTGTCCTTACCCTACTGGGCCTTAACCAAATCGCGATCATTGTACTGGCGTCAATCGTAGCGGTTATCTACTCATCCGCATACGGTTTTACCATAGAAAAGATGGCCTATAAGCCCTTACGCCATGCACCACGACTTTCTGCTCTTATCAGCGCCATCGGCATGTCACTGTTCCTTCAAAACTATGTCCTTTTGGCCCAAACCTCAGATTTCCTCCCATTCCCTAGCCTTATTCCTGATTTCAAAGTTGTGGAGCCCTTTGCACACATCATCGGTTCAACGGAGATGGCCATACTAATCACAACCATAGTTGTCATGATTCTGCTGACATTTTTGATTAAGTTCACAAAGATCGGAAAGGCGATGCGGGCAACGGCCCAGGACAGGGATATGGCAATGCTGGCAGGTGTCGATGTGAATCGGATCATCTCAATCACCTTTATTTTGGGGTCTGCAACGGCTGCGATTGGCGGGATTCTCATTGCTTCCCATATCGGTCAGATCAATTTTTATGTCGGTTTTATCGTAGGAATAAAGGCATTTGTAGCCGCGGTACTCGGAGGCATCGGCAGCATACCAGGGGCTGTATTAGGGA
Organism: Deltaproteobacteria bacterium; assembly: GCA_016930875.1. NCBI lineage: Bacteria > Pseudomonadati > Myxococcota > Myxococcia > Deltaproteobacteria bacterium. Next base: position 38,962 of record JAFGFW010000106.1, read on the forward strand.
GTCTGGTTCTTGGATGGACGGAGAGCTTTTTTACCGGTTACGTTTCTAGCGACTATGAAGACGTATTTGCCTTCTTGTTCCTTGTCTTCATCCTGATATTCAGGCCGACAGGAATACTGGGACGATCGGAAACGCAACAAGTGTAGCGGGATTTTTTCGAGACTATCATGGTGCCATGTGATCCAATTTGAAGAAATAAAAAAATCTTTCCTGGTTTCGATCTGGTTCATGTTTTTGACTTTTCCGATTATGGTCATTCGGGTCAACACCATCGAAAAGGTGGTGGAGTGGCGATGGGGAAATCTGCTGATCGTGGGAGTTGGAGTTTTTGTTCTCTCATTTGTTTGGCGATATCTCATCAGAAAAAAGGAGGCTGGAACGCAAAAGACAGAAGCAGGTGAAATCCACAGGGTTCCTCTGGCCCAGCAAATTTCGAAAAAACCAAGGATCTATATCCCCGCATTCATTTTGATTGCCGGTTTCGCAATAGCCTTTCCCTTTGCCTTTTCCATGTATCAGACCAATATCATGATAACTGCTCTCATCTATGTGATGATCGGTTTGGGGCTCAATATCGTTGTGGGCCTAGCCGGACTTCTAGACCTGGGATACGTCGCTTTCTACGCAGTGGGCGCCTATACTTACGCACTCCTGAATCACCATTTCGGTCTGGGTTTTTGGACCGTACTGCCTGTCGGCGCCGCCGTAGGTTTTCTTTTCGGCATCTTGCTTGGCTTTCCGGTTTTACGTTTGCGGGGCGATTACCTGGCTATCGTCACCCTGGGGTTTGGAGAGATAATACGACTCATTCTTGAGAACTGGAATGAATTTTCTTTCGGCCCCAGCGGGATTGCGAATATCCCGCGCCCCGGCTTTTTCGGTATCCAACTCTCACTTCAAAACGCGACCATGTATATGTATTTTCTGATGATCGGTCTTGCCCTTTTCACAATTTTCGTTGTCAACCGGTTGCAAAATTCCAGGATCGGCAGGGCCTGGATCGCATTGAGGGAGGACGAAATCGCCTGTCAGGCCATGGGAATCGACAAAACAAAAACCAAGCTTACCGCATTTGCCCTGGGCGCAACGTGGGCAGGTATGGGAGGGGTCATATTTGCAGCCAAGACCACCTTTATCAATCCCGCAAGCTTTACCATATGGGAGTCGATTATCATTCTTTGTGTTGTCGTATTGGGTGGAATGGGATCCATTATTGGCGTTATTTTGGGGGCGCTCATATTGATTCTGTTGCCGGAATATCTCAGGGCTTTTTCCGAATACCGAATGTGTCTTTTCGGGGCAATGCTAGTCATCATGATGGTCTTTCGTCCCGGGGGCATCATCAGCAATGTGCGCCGGACATATGAGTTTAAAGGGCTGGAAGCCCACAGCAGGCAAGAATGACGACATGGGACCGATACTTCAAGTCAAGAAACTGAGCATGGATTTCGGGGGCCTGCGGGCACTCGACGAGCTTGATCTGGATGTTATTGAAGGAGAAATTGTCGCTCTCATCGGACCGAATGGCGCAGGGAAAACCACCTTTTTTAACTGCGTAACGGGGATTCACAAACCCACGGAGGGCATTGTGGAGATCTCACCTCCCGGCAAGAAGCGTGAACGACTGAAAAATCTCAAGCCGAACCAAGTGACAGAAAGAGGACTGGCCCGGACCTTTCAAAACATTCGCCTCTTTTTCAATATGACCGTTCTTGAAAATGTCATGGTTGGCCGTCATTGCCGCATGTCTTCAGGTATTGCGGGCGCCATTCTAAGAAATAGAGCAACCGTCAGGGAAGAAAAAAAAATAGTTGAAGACAGCTTCAATATACTCGAAAAGATCGGCCTTGCAGGGTACGTTAATAAGTTCGCCAATAGTCTTCCCTACGGCGCCCAGCGGCGTCTTGAAATCGCACGGGCCTTGGCAACAGAGCCTTTCATCCTTCTTCTGGATGAACCGGCTGCCGGTATGAACCCGCAGGAGACCAAGGAGCTTGACGATCTGATAGTAAAGCTCCGTGATGAGGAGGGGATTTCCATATTGCTTATAGAGCACGACATGAAACTGGTAATGAGTCTCTCTGACAGGATATTTGTCATGGATTACGGAAAAAGAATAGCAGAAGGTACACCAGAGGATATAAAAAATAATCCAGTTGTGATCCAGGCGTATCTCGGGGAAGAGGTCCATGCTTGAGCTGAAAAACGTCCAGACTTTCTACGGGAACATTCAGGCGTTAAAGGGTGTGAGCATGGATGTATCCGAAGGAGAGATCATTACGCTTATCGGGGCAAACGGAGCCGGCAAGACCACGACTCTCATGTCGGTTTGTGGATTAGTACCGCCAAGATTCGGCGAAGTGCTTTTTGAGCGCAAGCCGATTCACAATGTTCCGGCGCACAAAATAGTATCCCTGGGAATTTCTCAGGTCCCAGAAGGGCGCCATATTTTTCCATACTTGTCCGTTATTGAGAACCTGGACATGGGGGCTTTCCTGAGGAAAGACAGGGACGGAGTGAAGAGGGATCGGGAATACATATACCATCTTTTTCCGATATTAGCTGAAAGACGGCATCAGCCCGGTGTCACGTTGAGCGGAGGAGAACAGCAGATGCTTGCCATATCCAGGGGACTCATGGCCAAACCTCGGCTTTTACTCATGGACGAACCTTCTTTGGGGCTTGCACCCCTTGTTGTTAAACATATTTTTGAGATCATAAAGAAAATAAATACGGAGCAAAACACAACTATTTTCCTCGTGGAGCAAAACGCGAACCTTGCATTGAAAGTGGCACATAGGGGTTATGTGATGGAAAACGGCAGAATAACGCTTGCAGATTCTGCAAAAAATCTGCTTTTAGACGAAGGTGTGAAGAAAGCGTACCTGGGGCTTTAGGTGAAACTTGCGGGGAGGCGAATAGGGTCGCATCTTAACGGGCTGGAATGGGAATGCCCGGGGTGTGGATGCGGACTACGTCCGGTACCTTAGCAAGCAAGAAGGTGTTTCAGCAGTTAAGTAGTGCCCCATTAATCCTTGACACACAACCCCTTTTTTGCTATGTTTTCTCTTCAAAAAAGCAAGTTATTATCAATTCTTATCCATTATCCATTGATCCATTCTTGAAGAAAGAATCAGCAAGCTGGACCTGGAGGCGGCTACGTGCAAACGGTCTCTGACACGGGCAAGCGGTGTGTCAGACCCTGGAAGAAGGGGGACATGACGAGAGACGGAGGGAGACATCCCTTGTTGTCTCCCTTTTTGTAGTTTTTGGATTCTGCGGACACGTTCTCCCATGGGGATCGAGTCATAGACATTTTGTTGGAGGTGTAAGCATGAAAGTCAAGGAATTCATGAAAACCAAGCTGGCATACATTGATGCCGACAGCACCGTGTATGAGGCCATCGAGGAGATGTTGGACAAAAGAATCCGTTCTTTGGTGGTCAATCCGGAGAATGCCGAGGAGGTCTATGGCGTTATCACTGCCAGAGATGTGGTTTTTAAGGTATTGGGCAAGGGGCTCATGCCAAGAGACGTCAAGGTGTCTGAGATTGCATCCAAGCCCGTGGTATGCATTGATCAAGACACGAAACTGATCGATGCCGCAGTGCTTATGGAGAAGCTCGGTATCGCCAGGCTATTCGTTTGTGAAGGGAAAAAACTCCTCGGCATCTTTACGCTCACGGATGCCATGGGAGGTTCACTGATCTTGATAGCAAGGAGTGGTCATGTTGCTTAAGAAATTGCTTGCTCCGGGAAAGAAAGAGAAAGCCGTTATCGAAGATCTGACAAGGCATATCAAACTGCTGTATTCCGGCCTGGACGCTTTTGAAAGGGCCTTTCGAGATAAGGACAGGGATCTTATGGCCAGTATCATCGATCTGGAGCGGGAAGCGGATGTGATTCGAAGGGATGTGATATCGAATATCTATGAGGGAGCTTTCTTACCCTATCTCCGCCCAAGGCTGTGCAGATTTGCAGAGGTCATAGACTGCGTGTTTGATCTGCTGGAAGATGCCGCGTATCAGTACTTGGATTTAGTGATCGATGCGTCGATACAAAATTATTGTACCCAGATTGCCGCGTTGAACGAAAGAATGTGCGAAATGCTCTTACTCAGTTTTGAGACCCTTATGGGTGGCGGCGATTTGAGAGACAAGGCGCTGGCCATCAGAGTCTACGAGAAGAAAGTGGACGACATCAAGCTTGATCTGGTCAGAGACCTTAGAAACGTGGAGGTGAAGACGTTCTGGGATGGGAAGGCCCTGTCGGATTTTGTTTCGAGCCTCACGAGTGTAAGCGACATCATCGAAGATGCCAGTGACTATCTCCAAGTTATTAATGTTAGTATGAGATAGGTGGATTTTCAATGCCCGGGATGGCCACACTGCTTCCGCTCATAGGCTGCGTCTTCATCGCCTTTGTCGTTGGGTCCAATGACACGTCCAATGCCTTCGGTATCTGCATCGGATGTGACATCCTCAAGTTCAAGAAAGCCTTATGCCTTTTCGGGCCCGTTGTTCTGCTTGGCGCCGTCCTGCAGGGCCAGAAGGTCATGAAAACCGTGGGCAGTGACCTGCTGGAGGTGAACCTCTCCATTCTAGGGGTTTCCCTGATCGTTTCCGCGTTGCTCATCGCTTTTTCTAACTGGAAAAAACTTCCTCTGTCCACCCATCAGGTCATTGTCGGCAGTTTTACGGGCGCCGGCATGGCATCCGGCATCCCGGTAAGTATGACATTTGTGGTCAAGATCGTGCTTTCATGGATCGTCTCACCATTGGGAGCGCTGTTTTCCGCCGTGTTGATCTACAAACTCATGGAAAAGACGCTCTCACGCTTTTCCGTGTTTCGGATTGAAACCATTCTCAAAAATCTTCTCATTCTGTGCGCCATTGTTATCGCCTATACGACGGGGGCCAATGAACTGGCCACAGTCCTTGGCGGTGCAGTCCATGCCGGTTTGTTCAGCACGACGGCGGCTTCTTGCGGCGGCGCCTTGTTCGTGTTCTTGGGAGCCTTGTTTCTGAGCCCTCGGGTGATAGAAACGGTAGGCAAAGGAATCACTACCCTGGACCCCTATTCAGGCTTTGCCGCTCAATTTGGTGCTGCAACAAGTGTCTTCATATTCACCTGTTTGGGGATGCCTGTTTCAACCACATTTTGTATTATTGGCGGAATCGTAGGTGTCGGGGCATTGAAGGGAATGGAGACGGTTCGGTTCGATCTTATGAGGAAGATGATGGTTAGTTGGGTTGCAGCGCCCCTTTTGTCTTTCTGCATCTGCTTCATCGCTACTAAGGGGTTGATGTTCTTCCCGAAAGGCTTTTTCTGGGTCTAGGAGGCTGTCGGAAAACCCACATCTGCGGCGTTATCCTCATCCCTCGTCACTGCAGCGTACTTGTAAGTACGCCTCATTCCTCA
>JAFGFW010000107.1 GCA_016930875.1 Deltaproteobacteria bacterium
AAAGGTTTCGAATAAATCGATTCTGCGTTGTAGCTGACCGTGGCATGATCAGCGCTGATACCATGGAGAAACTGGAAGACCCAGATCGACACATCGCCTACATTCTTGGAGCCAGACTGCGCAAAGTTAACGAGGTCAAGCGTGACGTTTTATCTCGGCCAGGCCGGTATAAAGAGGTCTATGGCGAGGGTAAAAGCTCCAAAGATCCCGCACCGCTTAAGGTTAAGGAGGTTTGGGTACATGACAACCGCTACGTTGTCTGTGTCAACACAAAGCAAGCACGCAAGGATGCCGCAGATCGTAAAGCCATTATTGATGCCTTAGCAGAGCGGATCAAGAGGGGTCCCAAGAATATGATTGGCAACAAAGGATATCGAAAGTATCTCAAAGTAACCCCCGGTGGTATTACCGTGGATCAAGACAAAATAGCTGCCGAAACAAGGTTCGACGGCAAATGGGTATTGAAGACGAATACTGATTTGCCGACCGAAAAGGTGGCGTTAAAATACAAAGAACTCTGGCAGGTGGAGCACGTTTTTAGAGATTTGAAATCTATTCTTGAAACCCGGCCTATATATCACAAGGTAGACGAGACCATTAGAGGTCATGTGTTTTGTAGTTTTCTCGCCCTCGTACTTAGGAAAGAACTTGACCGTCGTCTTGATAAAGCTGGGCATTGTTTTGAGTGGGCTGATGTGAAGCAGGACCTCAAGGCCTTGCAAGAGACCGTCATAGAAGATAACGGAAAGACTCTATCTGTTCGCAGTGAGTGCCTTGGCACCTGTGGCAAGGTTTTTCAGGCAGTGGGCGTAGCCATACCCCCCACGATTCGTGAACTATGACAACAGCACCGTTAAAAGGTTTTGTAGTGCCAACAACTTCTTCGGCTGAGCTATGTCGTTGTTATTGCAGAATTATTTTTTGGCAACTGTAGAAGATTAGCTTAACATAACCTCTCATTTGGCACGTTCTGGCAGGGTCGCTGGCGTTCCCTGCCAGCCGGTCAATTCGAACGTTAAGGATACTTGGGAAAAAATAGAGGAAGCTAAGAGAATGAATCTAAAATTTACAAATATTGGATTATTCTTACTTATAATCGGTCAAACAACTTTAGCCTTTGCCCAACCGACACTTGTTGAACCGGCTTTTGAAGTACCAGTAAGCAAACTTCCATTGAAAACCTTCGACTCCAAAAATCTCAAATTCACGGCAATCGTCTGCCCAGATGACAAAAACATTTTCGTTTTCAAAGTAAACTGGCATGGAAACGTAGGAAGAAGAGAAACAATTCCGATGTGGTCGACAGAAGCATGCTTCGAGGAGGTTTGGGTGGCAAATGATGGACAACATATAATAGGAGCTACTTATGCAGAAGGTACACTTCCCTCAAACTACACCAAGGAAGAGATCATTTTCTCTTTCTTCAAAAATGGGCAATCTATAGGAGATATTGGGTTAAGTGAAATTATCAGCGATCTCTCAAAATTGAAAAAAACGCAATTAGGCTTCCGATGGGGAAATTTGAAAGGATTTAACGAAGCCGGTTATCTTGTGGCTGAAACGGTTGAGAATCAGATACTCATGCTCGATCCCACAACCGGAACGAAAGTAGAATTCAGACAAGATCAAGGAAAAGTTCCTTCAGACTTAAAAACTTACAGAAATTTTATGAACTGTTTCGAATTCGCCTATCCTAAAGATTATGAAATGAATAAGGGCGGCTTTTTACTTAAAAAAAGCGGTACTGGCTGGCTTATTGAAATCAACTTCGAAGATATCTCCCGATATCCATACCAAGAGTACAATCCGCAAGAAATGCCTTTTGAAAATTTCGCAATAGACAGGGCGAAAATAATGTTCTCTGCTGACGGAGCTAACGGCTCCCAGTACGCAACCGATGTTATCAAAAGGAACTGTTTCACGACGCTTAATAATCTTAAGGCACTTGAAATCTATCTGACAGTCGTTAGGGAATCCTGGCCGGTTTACGAGGATGGTCAAGAAGAAAAGGAAAGCCATATAGAAATCGAAAAATCACAAGAGGGACCTATTTACGCAGTTTTGCTATCAAAACCAGGCGATCCGTATAAGTTTCTGCTCTTAAATCTCACCGATGAAGGAAAGCATTTTCAAAAAGAAAAACAAATACTGAAGCATATAACCAATACAATTAAAATTTTAAGATAAGCCATCTTTGAGTTTGTAGATCGTGAGATGTCGTGAAAGAAAAACTAATCCCTATCGGGATAGGGACGCCCATCGCTGAGCGCCCCTCCCACACCACCGGACGTACGGGTCACGTATCCGGCGATTCGGCAGACTAAGCAGAAAGAGGTCCGGGGAGAAAAAGACCAAGCGCGATAAAATGAGCCCTTGGTAGAGCATACGCCACCCATTTTACTTTACTCATGCGCCAGGGGCCTTTACGGGAGCACCCGTTTAGAACAGCTTTGAGGTGCGGTATTCCGCGTTTCTTTAGTTGACGAATGGTACGGAACAGGGGGACGTTCTTAACTTTTGAACTTTGTGAAAGAATGGATGAGAAAGGTTAAAAGTTAAGAACGTCCCTAAGTGTCCCTCCGTATAATCACACCGCTATCGCGGCGCATTCTGCGGAGAACCTTCCGCTCATCTCGCGGCCCGTTATGTTTCAAAAAATAGAAAACAATAGTTTTGCTGGTAACAATGGCAATGCTTTTAACAAGTCACAGTAAGCACAAAGGAATCTCGTCAAACGAACTCCAACGCTATATCAAACACGTAGCTACTGTTACTAAATAAGGAGTATTAAATTATGGGAGGGTCCCGTAAATCAGAGTTTCTTGCGGCAAAAAGCGTTGTTCATGTTCCGGAGATGTCCTGGGCGCAGTCCTGGGAGGATACCGTTAAATCAATGGAGGTGGAGGTAAGCAAAGGCCTGCATGCGGAAGAACTCCGAAAAAGGCGGCAATTATTTGGTCAAAACATGCTGCGCGAAGTAAAGCCGAAAAGTTCTTTCAGCATACTGATTAACCAATTCAGAAATTTGATTGTATTTTTTTTATTTGCCGCAGCTTCTGTTGCTTTCATGTTCGGCGACCACGTTGAGGGCTTTGCTATTGGCATCGTTATTTTTATCAATGCCGCAATAGGGTTTGTAACAGAACTTAAAGGAGCACGCTCCATTGAGGCTCTCCGAAAGCTGGGAAGCGTCAGTTCCAGGGTGCGCAGAAATGGCACCGTATCTGAAATACCTGCCAAAGACCTTGTTCCCGGAGACATTGTTATTCTGGAAGGCGGAGATGTTGTTACCGCAGACTTGCGTATCGTAACTTCGTCAAAATTGCAGGCGGATGAGTCGGTCCTGACCGGCGAATCCCTTCCTGTTGAAAAGTCTCCGGAGGTTCTGCCGGAAAAAATATCTCTTGCTGAAAGGAACAACTTACTTTTCAAGGGCACGGCTTTAACCAGAGGCTCGGGCGAGGCCGTTGTCATTGCAACGGGCATGCAGACCGAACTGGGGAAAATCTCTTCCCTGGTCGAACAAACCCTGGAAGAGGAGACGCCCCTTGAAAAGCGGCTGAACCAGCTTGCCAACTGGCTCATCTGGGTCAGCCTGGGTATTGCTGTTGTTGTGGTGACTTCAGGAATTGTAGCAGGCCGTGATATGGTTCTGATGATCGAGACCGGCATTGCACTTGCAGTTGCCTCGATTCCTGAGGGGTTGCCCATTGTTGCGACAATTGCCTTGGCGCGGGGTGTGTGGAGGATGGCAAAGCGTAACGCGCTCATCAAGGAGTTGGCTGCAGTGGAAACCCTGGGTGCGACAAGTGTCATCTGCACAGACAAAACCGGCACCCTCACAGAAAATCGATTGACCGTGGTTGAGTTTATCCTCGATTCCGGAAAGATCCTCATTGATGCAAATAGTGATGATGCCAAAAACATATTTGTAACAGAGAGCGGCACTTCACTCATGCCCCATGAAAATTCTCCGCTTCAAGATGCCATAGAGGTAAGTGTGTTATGCAACAATGCCTCTCTGTCTGATTCTCGGGAAGAGGATAAGGCAGTGGGTGATCCTTTGGAAATCGCCTTTCTGACCATGGCTGCAAAAGCGGGTTTCACCCAGACCGAGACTGTCGGCAAATACCCGGAAGAAAAAGAGGTCGCCTTTGATTCCGAGATTAAAATGATGGCAACCTACCATAGGACGGATAGCGGTTTCAGGGTTGCTGTTAAGGGTGCGCCGGAGAGTGTGTTGGAGAGTTGTGCTTCGCTGCTGACTGCGGGCGGTGATCAAAAATTGACGGAAGACATCCGCAAAAAATGGATGGCCCATAATGACGCCATGGCTGCAAGGGGCCTCCGTGTTCTGGCTCTGGCCGAAAAGGACACTCAAGACATACATGACGAGCCGTATAAGAATCTCAAGCTGATTGGCCTGGTGGGCTTGATGGACCCGCCCCGTGAAGATGTACGTGAGGCGATTCAACTGTGCCGTGATGCGGGAATACGGGTCATAATGGCCACTGGAGACCAGGTTGTCACTGCCCGGGCAATCGGCAAAGCCGTGGGCCTTGTTCAGGAAGATGATGCCCCCGTGGTCCACGGACTTGATTTTAAGCAAGCAGCAGAGCTCTCGGCAGATGAGAAGAATCATATTACCAGCGTCAACCTTTTTGCACGAGTCAACCCCAGCCAGAAGCTGGATCTTATCGCTTTGCATCGTGAGAAACATGCAATTGTTGCAATGACCGGTGACGGGGTAAACGATGCCCCGGCATTGAAA
>JAFGFW010000108.1 GCA_016930875.1 Deltaproteobacteria bacterium
CAAAATTCAACAGCTTTAATAGCCTCTTCTATTTTTTCAAGTGCTGCATCGGTAAGGCTACGCTGGTGGCGCTTGCTTCGCATTTTCTTTTCCATCCCCACTCAGACGAGGGCCTTTGCTTTCAAGGTGGTAGTTATTCTCCACCACTACTGTTTTTTCTCTGAAACCCGTTTTTCCGGAACTGCGCCTTGCGCTTGGCATCGCCATATTTTCCAAATCTTCCGCCCATGGACACTTCCTTGAAAATCTCGCATCAGACTTATTCAACATAGTCAATGTGCGCTTTGGGCCCTTCACATTTTCAGTTTCGTCGGTGCCGCCAGCCAAAACTATAGAACTAAAGGACGTGCCCATACTCGCCTTATAGCTTTTACAACTGGCAAGACCAACGTACCTTCATCAATGTAATCCAAAAGCGCTTTTAAATTCTTACTCGTAGTACCCACGTTTTCCTCCTCCAGCCTTTTGCTGACTTGAATGACCCGCAAAACCGTTATAGTTTCTCAAAACAAAATCAGTTTAAAGGTCATCTCATAATCTTGAGTCAGGAAAAAGTTGATTTGACCTGTACGCAAAAAGGCAAAACATTTTGGTCATAGCATCCTCTATGCCTCAAACAATTCCGAAGCGCTCAACTGATGACCGCCGGCAAGCAGTCTCACTGCCTTCATCACCAATTCGGCTCGGCGGAAGACAAATGCATCAAAGTCACTCTTGAGCTTTTCTGCTTTCTTCTCATCTGACAGGCCTTCATATCCGCCATTTGCCAGTTCGCTAACCGGAATCAAATGTGATTCAAGTCGTTCGCTCACGATATCTTCAGATGACCACTTGTATCTGTCTTTCATATATTGGAGAGGTTCTTTCCGGCCGATCGATATGTTTGTTTGATCTGAAATTAACGAACAATTCAAGGCCAGAAAACTGTTTATTTCCCCTTCCTTGAGCAACGCGTCTGGGTAGATATGGTGGTAATGGCGGCGGCCGATGCTTCCGGCATCTAAACGTTCGCCCGTCGAAAAGTCCAAAGCCCCCAGGCGACATGCTACTACGAGAATCGCACGTCCCCGGATTGTGGCTCTTTTCGGCCACTCAGCGGTCAACAGTTCTTCCGTTTCCACCACCGGGTATTCTTTGAAGATGGGCACATCATCGACCCCGAAGACTGAACCTTCCCTGTGTCTTTCCTGGCGAACCACCTTTCGAAGAGCCACATAGTCTGAAAAGGCGTGGGTGGCAGCAGAATTTTCGTACCGGTCACAAAAAAAAGAATGCCAGAGATACTTTCTCAAAAGAAGCTCGTCCTGCCCTCTTTTATCGCCAGAATCGGGGATGTCCGCATAAAGGGCAGCAATTACGGCCAGCACCGCGTTGGTCGGCAGCCGTTGCCGGTCGTAGATGCCTTCATTCTTCAGGAATTCTGCCATTCGGCTCAGCCCACGTTCCATGATCGCCCAGTTTTCAACCATGATACGCTTGTCCATGTCCCAGGCACCACGTTGATTGGGCAGCGCATTCTGCAACAAGGCGGAAGTGGTCAAAATCATGTCAGAAAGCTCGGAATACCTTCCAATGTTTGGGTCCTTTTCATCCAGCGCATCCTGCAACTCGTGCAATGACTGCCCCATCACGCTTTCCACTTCTGCGACAATAATGTCATAGGTTGAGAGCGGCTTGCTGTTGGTGTTCATGTTTATGAACACATTCAGTGCGACGCTTTTGTCCGTTTGCGCAGGAAGCGACAGATAGGGCAAATTGTAATTGGCGACAATGGAGCGCAAATCTTTGATTTCGTCACTCACTCTTTTTTGCATGTCATAAAACTTCTTGAATTCATCTTTTCCGCCATCATTGGGTTCCAAGGGTGCGGTTGCTTTTTCAAGCCAATCATCGATTTCGTGCTGCATGTCTACCGGTTTGAGCAGATGGGTCGGGATGAAGCCCCTCTTAAGGCACTGGGCAGGATCGTCACACCAAAGAGGATACTTCTCACCGTTCTTTTTCACGTACCGCCCTCGGAAGAAGGCAGACATGTTGTCACGCTCGTCATCGTTCTCGTAGTTGTCAAACTCCTGAATGTAGATGAAGTATGTTTCCCAATCGTAATTGTTGTAAAATGCCCGCCACAATGCAGTCAACCGCTGCTGCCCATCCAGAAGGTGCTCGTAAACGCGTCCATCTTTGCTCGGAGCCGTTTCCAGGAAGCGTGAGATGAACTTTTGTTGCTCTCCAACTTCAAGCACCAGGGTTATTCCAAGGGGAAGGTTTTGAACAACCGTGCTCAGCAGGCTGCATATGCGATGTCGGTCCCAAGCTTCAAACCTCTGAAATCGAGGCAGCTTGATCTCGCCTCGCCTAATCTTTCCGTACCAGTCCTCCAGTTTTCTATTACGAGCTTCCATTTTTTTCTCCGGCAATCGCTGTGGTTTGCAAGAGCAACCCGACCACAATACCCTAACAACAGCTAGTTATGGTCTCTCGACACATTTTCTGTTGCCCTTCATGACGTACCTAACACAGCCAGCCTCCTCCAGTATTGCTGCCACGTAATTCCCTATCGCCCTGTTGAAATGAACTGCAGATCGGGCTATCTCATCTACACTTTTTTCTGTTGGGACATTGGCGTGCTCTGCGGCGACTCTCAGATATCCAAGTGGATTGTCACGAAAAAGGCGGTCGATGGCGTCAAACATCTCTTTGGGAAGTCTGTTGAAAGTCCTGGAATCCCCTATTTCAATACCTATGTAGGTTGGAGCAACTGCAACCACGAAAAACGGTTTTTGTCGAATTGCCGGGATTCCCCTGCCAGGAGTCAAAAGACGTTGCCCAGGCTTAAGGTGACTCATTATGCTATTCCACATGAATTCCTCCTTTTTTAGGTACAGGTTGTCTCAGGGGACATTCAAAAATGAAACAGACAGTCAGATAAAACCAACAGAAGGCCGCTGACCCCCTCAGCGCAACCCATACTCCTCCTCCAGGTCATAGTATTTCCTCTTCGAATCATACAATTCATGAACCTGGGAGACACTCAGAACCTTCAGGGCAGAGGCAAATTCATAATAGAAACCAAAAGTCACGTCGTTGACTTTCTTGATTTGTTTTTCTCCAGTTATTAAGAAGGGTCGGCTGTTCCAGAGGTCGAAAGAGTGTTTCAAGGGTTTGATCGAACGATTGAAGTCATCAGATAGGTTCACGCAAAAGGCAAAGGTAGGAACGCTACGGATGGTCCTCTTCCAGATAACATCGAGCGCATCTCCGTCCACAGGATATTCGGCTTCCACGACCATTCGCTGAATCCTGCCGATTTCGAGGATGGTCGAAGCAATTTCCGTCTCTTGCTTTGCAGGTTTAACAACCGTGAATTGGAGCTTCTCAAGAACACTGAGCGCCTTTTCCGTCTCGATTATTGGGTTAATACCGGCGAGAATGGCAAGATTGGACTTCCTGTTGGAGACTGCCTGGGATTGCCATCCGCCAAGCGGCAAAAGATGGGTAACATCGAATTCGAAACGAAACGGCCAGATCACCCTATTTTCTTGAAGCTCTTCCTTCCAAAGCGGCCTGTCTTGCTTGAATTTAGTTCTGATAATACCAGCCCCTACAAAGCCCTTCACTGGAACCTTGCAATAGAAAAGAACCAAATCACCGGGTCTTATTTTCAACCAATGGTGTTCAAGTTGGGGTACGAGACCCCATATTCCGTTCTCGAGCTCTCTTTCCCAATTGGCTTCATCACCCACGGCAACCCAGGCGTTTCCCTGGCTGTGCTTCATAACCATTCCTCCAGATCGTCGAGAACTAATGCCTTCTATGGCTCACCACATTCAGGCGCGGCGATCAGTCTATGCGGAACTTATCCGAAAGAGACAAATCTTCCAAAATTTGCTTGAGCTCCATGGCATAGTTTTCAGAGAATTTCCCATCTATGGTCACCGAGAAATCAACTCGTATGTTGAGATCTTGACCACTTCGGAGTTTTGGCAAAATCTTCGTTCCGAGTCGGTTCCATGTTTCAGGTGGCACTTCCCCTGTAACTCGAAACGTCCGGCTTGTGGGTTCAGGAGTAGGCCCAGGCCCCGGTTCAGGTTCTGGGCCAGGTTCCGGGCTTGGCCCTGGCGTGGGGCCAGGTTCGGGTTTAGGCCCTGGCTTTTCACACAGCTTTTTTGCTTTGGCCTTCAGGAGCAAAAAGACTCCCGACTCAAATGCGACTTCCTCTGGAGCCATAGGCTCGTTGAACCATACACGGTCGTAAGTTGTTCCGTCTGATTTCAGACCCGAAGCAAGACCAAAATCCCCCCTAGCAACAAAGTCAACGATTTTTGTCCGTAATACAGTATCTGGGTCAAGCAGTCTTGTGAGTGAACCGTTCAAGAAGCTCTGACGCAAGCTGGATAGAGGCCATGCACCGGATTCTTTCAATGCCGGTGGCCAATTACGTTCAATATATCCAGCTCCGACAGATTCGTTTAGCAGAGCTTGAGATTTCAGTGCCGTTATGACTCTACCGCAAAGCGTCTCGCCGCCGCTCGAATGCCCTGCGCCGAGGTCAATGGTTTTCAGTCCATCAGGCTCTTTGTTGTCCGCAAAGACAATGAACCGGTAACCGCCCCAGACCTCGTCCTTTGCGGCTTCTTCCGCGTCCTTTATTTTGGCCTGAATTTCCACCCTATCAGATCTGTCGAAATCGCCTCCCAGTGTTCCTTCGGCAATCTCTCTTGCCACCCGCTTCCATGCCAACCAGAGTTCTACTTTCTCGCGGAGATCTCTGCCCGGTTTTTTTAGACACCAAACTAATGAGCCAGGGTAAAATCTAGGCGATTTCCCTCGTTGTTTTGTCCAGTCGGCAATCTGCTTCCGCAATGAGTCGCCTCCATTCCATTCTGAATCCGGATCTACCAGTACAAGAGTCAGCTTGGGCGTATCCTGAACAGAAGAACCATCTGAGGGGAACGGTACCATGGGGATCGTAGCACCGCGATCAAATTCCTGTTGAACCAAAGAGCGCATGGCAGGTTTGATTTCAGTATCTTCATCCAGTGAAGCGCGACGGTCATTGACCACCTTCCTCATAGTCGGCTCATGGCTGATTTTGAAACCGTCCGTTCCCACACGCCGAATAAAATATGACTTGTTTTCTAAAGCAAAGGCAGCGTTGTCAACGGACGTGGTATCAATCTCGGGCTCCCCAAGCGCAAAGCGAAGCTCCGGCAAATGCGCCACCTTATCAACCTGGCCTCCAGAGGATTCAAAAAGAATGGATGTCCCCAGTCGTCGATGGATATCCCGAAGCGCTCCTTTTGTGTCAGCATCGAGTGCTCGCGCGTGTGAATTAACACCGGATATGTCAGCATCAATGGCGGCAACAAGGCGTGATTCACCTAATTGTCCCAGGACAACGCTGCGAAATTCCGGCACTTCGAGCGGTGCAGAACCTAAAGTGATAAGCGGTTCCCGGCGTGCCTTGGCATAACCCTCACGATATGCCCATGAGATCCATTGTGCGAGCATGGCCAAGGTGCCACGAGTTTGCTGATATTGAGATAATGCCTGCCATTTCCTCTGAAAAACAGATAAAGTGGCCGGATGAAAAGGATAGCAGGTCTCGAATCGGGCACGCAGAAACTCTCTAGATTTGTCTTCAGTAGTCGAGGTGTCCACCGCGGTCCATTCTGAGGGAATCTGTGCTCGTCGTTCAAAGCACCAGTCTGCATATGCCTTTGATACTTTCTTGCGTATCCGTTCGTTGCCCAAATCCTGGAACAGACGACGTCTTACAACTTCACTAATCTCAGTTTCATCATTGGCAATAAGATCCTTGGCAACCCGACGAACCACCTTGGTAATCTTGTTTTGCCACTGCATGTCCCAGTCGGTCATTTCAACCTGGCTTCGCGGCAAGCTGATCACAGCAGCACCGAGAGTTGTGGCGGTTGTAGCCACCGTTAGATTTTGGACGAAGGCATGAAAGGAATCAGCCATATCCCGATGACGATTCAGATAGTTCAACACTTCGTCAAACAGCAGCAATACAGGCTTGCCAGCAGCCTTAAACACACGCCCCAAAGCCTCGGTGCCTGGTGCCTTGGTCTTAGCTGCTGATCCAAGTGCTTCAACCCCCTTTTTGCCGGCCAATTGCCACGCTATATCAATCCATGGTGTCTCTCGGCCATCCTGTGGATCCCAGGCATTGCCCACGAATGCGCCCACTTTTGCGTCTGGTACCTTGCTGATTCCAGCTTCCGAGATTAGTTTGGTCACGCCCGGATATTTCGCAGCCTTGGCTCCATTGTTGACCATATGATACAGTGCGGTCAGTGTGTGTGTTTTTCCTCCACCGAACTGAGTTATGAGAGTCATGACCGGCGCTGTATCTGCCGTTTCACCCATCAGGCGTCTCAGCACCATACCTGCATGGTCTCTTAAAGCACGTGTGAAACAGGTTCGGGAGAAAAACTTGTCCGGATCGCGGTAATCCTCTGGTGCTGTTTTGGCAATGACCTGTTCAAGATGGATGGCAAACTCGTCTGGATTGAATGAACGTCCTTCCCTTACTTCCTTACGAGGCAAAGCAACCTTATACCAAGGCTCCATGATGACCTCCGTGTATTTTATCTTGGAACTGCCAGCAACATGGCGTCGAGTAATCGTTTTTCTTCACTGCTTTTCGGGTACAGGGCCGACAATGCATTTGCAAGTCTCAAAAACGCCGGTCCTCGATTCTGTTCCGTTTTAATTAGTGCACGTAGAGCATTTGGCTGGCCCCCGGCCTGAAGGAGCATGGCGGCGTGCACCCGATCAAGCGTTGTGGCTTCTTGAAATCCGGCAGAATCTGTGTCTATTGAAACTCGTGGTCTACAACCTCGGCCACGAATTTTTGGAGGGACGACTTGCTCCATTTCCGGAAACAGCAAAAGCTGAGGATTGGTCTTTGGGCTTTCTTCAAGTCTTGTTGCCATGGCCCGAGCACCATCTTTACCGAATAACTGATCAGCCCTTTCTGAAACAGGCAATAACCTCACGGTGCCCTTTTCCATCTTAATAATGCGGTCTTCCCAGGTAGGCAGGCTGATACCGAGTGGTTGAGCGAACCTCCGTACCACATCGAAAATTAAGCCGTAACCTTTTGATTTAGGCCGTTGGGCATCATCTTCATCGCCTTCTGAATCCTTTTTGTTGTTGTTATTGCCGTTCCCGCCCTTCGTGCTTTGAAGTGTCCATAAAAACAGTGCGGTCAACCGGGCATCCTCTTCTAAAGCACCAGCTACACCATTACGCGCACGGGCCTCTTCAGTTCCCAGTACCTGCTCCAGCGCCATTCGGCCCACAACCTCCCAGACCTTTTCCAGATATTCAGCAAGCTTTACTTCTTTGCCATCGGCGGTTTCAACTTTGCGATGGCGACTGAAGATCTCCAGTGCGGGGCCAATACATGCGAAAACCAAATCAGCTCCCCGGATACCCTCGCCCTGAAGCCGCTCCATCCAGTCGCCAACGCGATTAGGCAGCTCACGCAGAACCTTACCCCAGTCACCCACTGGTGCATCCTCAAGACGGGGGCGGCAGACGAGGTGGACGCTGGTGGCAAGGGCGGCGGTTTCCCGCGCATTCAACCTTGATCCCATCTCTGTGGAAATGGGCCATGATCCAGTAATTGTCCATCCGCCTTGAATCATCCCTGAAAGTAGTGCCTCCCAGCCTTCGGTTGTTTTGTGTGCAAAGATAACCGAGCCAATGCCGTCTTCGCACAGAACGCGGCGGCATTCTGTAAAGGCCTTGGCCATGGTTTTTTCATAGAATGCTCGATCTTTAGGACGCCCTGTTACGCCCTTCACCTTTTCACACTGCACAGCCTCAGCGGCTTTTGGTGTCAGCGGATTAGTCAAATCAAATGGATCTCTTAACAAGGAATTACCTGGCATTACTCGTTTGAGCCAGACGAAGAAGAAGTCAGAAAGGTCTGAATAGGGTATTGCATCGTAATACGGGGGGTCTGTGAAGACAACATTCACAGCCTCAGACGGCAAGGGGTGGAAGCAGGCGTCTGCATTATGGACTTGGGCAACTTTGCTCTTCGGAGGCACCGATGCTATAACATCTGCAACAATTTCATATCCACTTTTCCAGTTACCAGGGGCATTAGCGGTTAGGACTACTTCAGCGAAATCCCAAACCATGGGTAGGGCTTGGCGTCCGAAGGTATGTTGCATTTTCTCTGCGACTGCATTCCAGCGAGTACAAGACATGTCACTCATGGCGACCCGACTGAATGCGCAGCCAAGAAACGGTGTCAGAATTCCCTTATCTCCAATGAGATCATATAATTTCACCAGAACCACCTTTTGACGTTCTGTGAACAGGTCTCCCCACACTTTGAAACCATAAAGTGGAAGTTGACTCCCAACAGCTCTGTGGCTTTCCTTGGTTGGCAACGGCTCATCCGGTACTGGACAGAGTCCTTTTCTGCTGGCATGTTCCCATTGCTTGAGGATTTCCTTCAGACGCTTCTGTGCTCTCCAGACAGCTTTGTAGTCGCTTTCGCTCGGTAGTCGATAGTTTCGCCCCTGCATGCCAGGATGAATTGTCACGATCGCAAAAATCCGCGCGCCCCCGATGCGAGTACCTTTTGCGTTATACACAACGTCCACACCGCCGCGTTGTTCGGCAAGTTGCGCCCGGACACGCTCGGGCGGAAGGACTGCCTTGCAGCATAGACAGGTGGCCTTGGCACGCGTCACGGTGCCGCCGGAGACATCCCTATCATTTTTCGGCTCAAAGATCTCGAATTCCACGTGCGGAGCAACGCGTTTGGACCGCACGACCTTGTACCTTAGCGCCCGCCTACGGTTAACTTTCTTTGACAACCAGAAGGATCGCATGAGGGGGATTTCCGCCCCGCAGTTGGGCGACTCGCACCTCACCGTCCGCGCCCAGAGATATGCAATAGGTGTGGCACCATCCGGATCCTTGGGGTAGAACTCAGCCAGTTCCTTCTCGGCTTGTTTCTTGATCTCACCGCCGACTCTTCGCAGTTCCTCGGCAAGCTGCGGTCCGTGGCGAGGGATGTCCTCCAACATGACCTTGAGAATAAGGCAGGCCACCGGGTTGAGGTCGCTCGCGAAAGCCTCGCATCCAAGCCGCAACGCCTCCAGCGGAATCGAACCCCCACCTGCAAACGGGTCCACCACCAGAGGAGGCTCGTCCGGGTGAGCTGCGGCAACCAGCGCGCGGCCGGTTTTCAGATAATCCGTATCGGAGGAATGGTCCCAATTGGCAAAGTCAGCGATAAATTTCAGAATTACTTTCCGCAAACCCTCATCGGTTTTCAGCCTGGCATCCCAGCCCATAGGATGATTCGGGTGACCGAGCAAGATCTTTCGAGCTTTGGTTTTGAATTCCTTCGGGCAATTAGCATCGCACGGATCGGGCAAGAGCAATGCCATTAGCATCGACCGGCAGGCGGCCAGCGGCCTCCGTGCCCACCATAAGTGTAGGGTACTCGGATGGCCGTGGCGGATGGATTTTTCTCGTGCTGAATGTCTCGAAACCTCGGCAATTGGGAAATCTACTTCGGCTATGCGTTTGCATTCCTTTGGGATCATGACAGGTTTTCCTCTTCTGATGGACCAGAGGGCGTTTTTGGTTTGTTTTGAGTCCCTGTCCAATCCTCCACTATTTTGTGCCAATCAATCGGACGATCTTCCTTACCAGTCCAGACATCCCAAAACTTCGGGTCAGAAGATCGCGGTCTATGATCTTCGCGAAGCTCCGTGATCTCCACCAGCGTCGGAACAGTTGCAGCCCAGCCGAGAAAAATCGCCTGCCGAGAAGGCAGGCTCGGAAGTTCCTTAAGAAGCCCCCCGAGATTATCTGGTACAAGTTTGCCAACAAGGTCCTGGTCACGATCATTGACCATACGGTGCAAAATGAATGTATTACACTGTGCCAAGACTGTCGGTGACAATTCAGAGGGTCTCTGCGATGAAAGCACAAGACCTAAACCGAATTTGCGACCCTCTCGGGCGATTCGTTCAAAAGTCTGGCGGCACATTTGAGAAGGGGTGGGAGTGTCCGATTCTTCCGCGCTTCCGCGCTTGACGAAAGTATGGGCTTCCTCAAGTACCAGCACTGTCGGCAGTTCCTCATCATTGAGTATGTGGTATCGCTGTGTCGCCTCAAGCACGATTCGGGCGACGACGGCAATCATGAGATGGAGCACGTCGGACGAGATCAACGAGAGATTGATGATCCCCAATGTCCCACTGTTGCTGCTGCCGATGAACAGATCAAGCCACTCCTCAAGTGAGATATCTTTAGTGGGTTTAAGTATAGGCATCAGTCGCATGTCCGACAAAAGCATCTTCAGGCGGAGGACAAGGGTATCGACATATTGCGATTGGCCTTGTTCTGCTGCTATCTGCTCAATCAACTCCGCGAAATAGATGGGTGCGAATGGGATGGGGCTATCTTCATTGATACCCAGATGCTGATCAACATCCGGTATCGACTCAATACACCTGTCAAGAGCTGCAACAGCGTTTTCCACCTCAACACTATCAAAAGCCTGATAGTATTCAACTATTTCGCCAGCCTCATTCGTGAAGGACTTGTGCCGGTTGTCGGCTATGCTCTTGAGTGCCGTGCCTGTTTCCAATAGAACTTCTTTGAATTGCGCCAAATCATCCTCGTCTGCGTATTGCATCAAAGACCGTGCAATTGCCTGAAGCTTCTGTCCGAAGTCGTTCTTACCTGGCTTGTCGATGTAGGCAGTTGCGCCTTTATTGCGGTCATTGACAAGTGAACGGTAATAGGATCTCAATAGTGCGTTCAGTACGCCAACGCGGTTAGTTCCAGTCCCTGGCGAAAGGGTTCTCAGTTCACGGAGCGCACGCATGAGTATTGGCCTTTGTACACCCGACTTCGCTTGTGTAAAGGCACACCACTCATGGCTGTTCCACATCCACGCTGGCAAACAAAAATCCCTTGTTTCGCCTCTTGCTGGCGGAACTGTGAATCTACGAACTTCCGAACAGTCTGCGAATGCAGATGAGTATTCCCCATTAGGATCAAATATGATGAATCGCGCGTTTGGTGTCCCGTCATGCTTCTTTGTTGCTTCATTTTCCTTTTCCATTTCACCGAGCTTTTGGGCTGTTTTTATGGCCTCTTCCAGAAGTCGGGTGCGCTCATTGCGTGCTTTTTCTAAAGACCAGCGAATGAGCCCGGCAACAGTGCATGACTTGCCGCTGCCGGTATTTCCCAAAACTGCGAGATGTCGTCCGAATATCTTGTCCGGATCTACGGTCACAGCCGCGTTTGCCCCAAGCGGTGAAGTGCCTATTCTGACACGTCTGTCTTCTTCGCTTGAGGCTTCGATGATAGATCGAAGCTGCTCAGCGGTGGGCAGTTGTGCGGCATCACCAACAGAAGGGAAAGCAGAAACGCCCCTTTCCAGACGGTAGGCGCTGTTACCGCTTCCAGCACGCCTGCCGGAAAGGAGTGTGCCGAGCGGCGTCAGAGAAATGTTCCGCAGCGGAAACGGTAAATCCACAAGCCCAAAGTCCTTTAGGCCCATTCGTTTGGGGAATTGCGAGCGTTCGACACCGAGCCACACCACCAGCCCGACAACTGCACCGGTTTCGTTCGGAATCAGCACATAACCATTGATGCGAGGGAATCCGGTAGGGACGCCTGTGTTCAGCGCAGTCGCCTGAGGAGCGTTCGGCTCAAGAAGCACCCGAATTTCCGAAGGAGATACGGATTCAACCGTGCCGATGGTCAGAGCGGCGATTTGCTCAATAGGCTTGCTCATCATCGCCTCCTCTTGCTGCTTGCTTGTACCCTTCGCCCCGTTGTTCTTCGAGCTTGGTCTTGCGGATTGTAATCTGGTCAATGGCCGGCTTCGGTAAATAGTTTTGCACTAGAGTCTCCACGTTGCCGAAGTGGCTACCAAGCAACAAAGACATCTGTGCGCTCTTACCCACATCCTGACAGAACCTGATGATCCGCTGACGACTGGCATTGAATGGGTCATCCTCTTTGTCCGGAGTAGTCTGGTCCCAGGCAATAATCACCAGATGCGTCGAAGGGATTGTCAACATGTCTTTTAAAACGCGGTTTACATGATCATCGCCAAAACCGTATCCATAGGTAACAAGAGACGAGTTGGGACGACAGACAGCTGCCGCGAAGTCACGGAATAGCTCGGCGTATGGATAACTCAGTGTCTCAACATCTTTCGCGGGATTCGGGTATATCATCACAGAACCCGACGGTTCTTTCGGAATATCGGGGTGGTCAGCGACAGCACCAAAAGGGACGGCGTAACGGCGAAGTTCCTTCTCTTCCCAGTGCCAGTCGATTGAGCCATGAATCTTACATAATCTGATGACGCCTTCCAAGTAACGGGGTTCGCCGCGTATTCCAGGCGGGTTATAGTGAATGTCAATGTTCAGCCGTGTGGCGCGGAAAACGGGTGAGAGTGCGCCAACAAAGCGGTCTAGAACATGCAGGCCCGCGAGATCGCACCCATATTCTATAAGGCGATCGTAATTCGTTGTAAAAAGGTTGAGTCGTTCCCTTGTGGCTGTACGGCTTGCGAAGCTGAGAAGAAAGCTGACCAGAAGATCATCTGCTTTTTCCTTCTTATTGGTCTCAGCGTGCTGTATCGCACGTTCAGACTCAAGGATAGAGTCCATAAAACACTTCAGCTGCTTGTCGATCTCGGTCTTCCAAAGCGCTGCTCGCTTGTCGCCCATGACCGTGAGACCGGCCTCCAACTGCATTGCTGCACGAAGTTGATCCTCGATGTTCGCCGCCCCTCTTCCACAGTTGTTGGCACTCTGGTCAGCATACTCATCTACTTTTTTCTTGAGATCGTTTTTACATGCCCATTCACATTTGGACATGTTAGCGGCCTTGCCACCTGCCGCAAAGGCAACTCCACTTGTGAAGCCGCTGCCCAGGAGGAGCGAGAGATGTTCACTTTGAAAAACGGCCGTTAACCACGGTTCGATGTGTTTGCGGAACTTGTCGGTGTCTGTGAGGTCCTCATCCGAAAGATCGTAGTTTTTGTTGGGGCCACACCGGTAGATATGTCTATTTAAGTTGATCATCGCAACCTCCAGTTGTCCCAGTATTTCTTGCAGTCCTCTGTTTTTCGCATGTGGCAGCCGGCATTTTCGTCATAGATCCTTCTTGCCGTACAGCGACTGATCCTCCCGCACTTCCATAGGCTGAGTCATTGCGTCAACGGACAGGTAATAGTGTGCCACCTTAGTGACTTCATGCCATTCAAACTTGACAGGATCTCTTATGGGTTCTTGAAGTTGCGGCTCACTTGAACAGTTTGTAACGATGTACAGCCAATAACAATCACGCCGATCTTCAGCAACGCGCTTTTCATTGGGTGTCAGTAAAATGGTACCTGTTTTGGCGGCCAATCCTTTCACTTCTATCAACCGGAGATCTCCTGAATTGAGATCCAAACTGGTAACATCATATCCGAGGTTTTCCTCGTGGACATCAAACACTTGCCGCCCTTGTGCCTTTTCCCATTCCATCACCACATTCATGGCGATGCCTTCCGTCTCTGGGTTCGGCTTCATATGTCGAATTTCCGGAGCCTCTCTTTCTGGATGAGGGAGGACGAGAACGCTGGCTATTCTCTCTACAGCTTGAAGGGATAGGGATCTCTGGCGCTCCAGTTCTTGTCGGCGTCGTTCACGGCGGGTCATCAAATCGGCATGTCGATTTTCCGAACGTGCCAGACGTCCCTCAGCTCCGGTCGTCTTTTTCTCTACATCTGCGGCTGCTCTTCCAATCTCTTCATCAGCACGCAGGAGCAGCTCAGTTAGTGAGAGTTCAATGTGTTCCGCGATACGTTCCACCTCATTCATTCTTTCCTCTCGTGTTTCTTCAAGGAAAGGCTGAAGAACGTTGTCATTTAACCATGACGTAGCTTCAGGGACGGCAGCGACCACCGGTAACGTTTCTGGAGGGTCTGTTGGTGTAAAATTTCCCAAGATGCCAGGTTCTCGCAGGTTGACAGCGCCATCTTCACTGATTTCCAAGGCCACTAGGCGCTCATGCACGGTGTGGCTAAGGCCGTCTACAACTCGGGCACGATAGAAATCAATCCGTGTTGGAGTTTCATGTTGGAGCGAGTAATAACAAGCTCCTTTACTGAAAACCTCTACTGCCTTTGCGGAAGTATGCCGTCTCAAAGCTTCAAAAAAAGGGTGTCCAGGAGTGACCCATTCGAGAGTTCGTTTTTCAGCGGTGTCCCTGTCAGTCGAGCATCGAGGGTATTTGGTGGCAAGCGGAGGATATTTCCAATCGGGATCATGTTCATGCAGCCTCAGCACTGAAGGTGTCCGTGCTGGCTCAAATGTGTGAGGCAGTTTACTAATGGTCTTAAGCTTCATCGGCACAAATTCGGAGGCTTCCCGAATGAAACGGGCGATTGTTTCTGGGACTACCCGACGTTCCTGCGCTTTCGCCCTGCGCTCAACAAGCATCTCCAGATTGAGCTTTTTTGAGGCAAGGCCTTCCAGTGCGTTTTGACAGATAGCTCTGAATTGGCCTTCGTCGACATTCCGCAATAGCCGTTCTTCAAGGTCGGCGTCCCCTAATCTCCCGGCGTAATAGTCTCGTAGGACGCGTTCAACATGGGCCGAAGGCAGAATTTCACCGACTACATTGAACACCGCGTCGTCGTCCAACGCATCACGAATCTGCTGGAGTTTAATCAACAGCCGTTGAAGGACACGCCCCTCGATTGTGTTCGTAGCGACAAAATTGAAGATGAGGCAGTCCTTTCGCTGCCCGTAGCGATGGATGCGCCCCATGCGTTGTTCGAGACGATTGGGATTCCAAGGAATGTCGTAGTTGAAAAGGATATTACAGACCTGAAGATTTATACCTTCACCAGCAGCCTCTGTCGCTACCAACACTTGTATAGCACTTTCACGAAACTGTTGTTCTGAAAAAAGCCTGGTTCCTGATTCCTCTCTTGAGCCTGACTTCATGCTGCCATGGATGACGCCTACTTTGAATCCCCACGACTCGAGCTTTTCTACCAGATAGAACAGTGTGTCCTTAAACTCTGTAAAAATGAGAAGCCTTTTGTCAGGATGATCGAAAAAGCCTTCCTTGTGTAATAGATCTCTGAGTTTTGTAAGCTTGGCTTCGATATTTGATTGTTCAACCTTTTCTGCCTGTTTGGCAAACTCTTTGAGCTCGTTAATTTCCTCACGGACTTGCTCTGCATTTCCGGCCAAGGTAATGGCTTCGAGCATCTCTTCAAGGCGCTCTCGATCACCTTCTTCCATTTCTTCCAGTTCTTCGGGATCTGGAAGAGTAGGCGGGGCAAATTGCGCAAGTTCCTGTGCGCGGCTCAGGGCCTCCTCCAACCGTCGGGCCCGATTCTCTAAGCTTCGTCTCATGGCGTAAGTGCTGGAAGTAAGTCGGCGTTGGTAAAGGGCCATCAAGAAGCCAACAGCGCGGGCTCGAGGGTCATCTCCTTGGGCTGCGGCCTTGGCACACTGTCGTTTAACGAAACGGGTGACATCTCGGTATAGCTCAAATTCCAGACCATCAATCTGGAAGTCAACAGTATGCGGTATACGCTTAGTGAAGATTTTTCGGGCTACCCATGTTCCATCCGGCTGGCGCTCTGGGAAATAGACCATGGCTTCTTTCGTTCGCCGAATGTAAAAGGGTGCACTGCGCCGATCCATCGCTTGGCGAATAGATCTGACATCAGCGTAAGCATCTCGATCAAGCAATTGTAGAAACAGACTGAAGTTCCTGGGGTCACCTTTGTGGGGTGTCGCCGTTAACAGAAGATAATGATCTGAGGCGTCGCTGAGAAGCTCGCCAAGAGCGTAGCGTGCGGTCTTACGAGCGGGAGGAGTCCAGGACATGCGGTGGGCCTCGTCAATAATGACCAAATCCCACCGAACCTGTTTGAGCCCGGGTAGGATTTCATCCCTTTTGGCAAGGTCAAGGGACGTGATTATCCGCTTTTGTTCCAGCCACTGGTTGACACCGAACTGGTCGCGGATGTCGCTACCCTTCATCACAAGGAACTTTTCATCGAACTTTTCTTTGAGTTCCCTTTGCCATTGAAATGAGAGGTTGGCTGGACAGACTATCAGAATGCGTTCTGCAAGGCCTCTGAGCTGAAGCTCTCGTATCAGCAGCCCTGCCATGATAGTTTTTCCAGCTCCAGCGTCATCCGCTATCAGGAAACGTACTCGTGCCAGTTTAAGGAGATAGTCATAGATCGCCTCCAACTGATGGGGCAGGGGATCCACTCGGGATATGGAAAGGCCAAAGTAGGGGTCAAACTCGTAGGCAATACCAAGGGCATAGGCTTGGAGTCCCAAGCGTAAGAGACGACCATCGCCATCGTAAGAAAACACCGAATCCAGGATCGTAAGTATTTCAAGCTCACTTAGCGTCAGTG
The DNA here is from genome assembly GCA_016930875.1 of Deltaproteobacteria bacterium. Classification (NCBI taxonomy): domain Bacteria; kingdom Pseudomonadati; phylum Myxococcota; class Myxococcia; species Deltaproteobacteria bacterium. The sequence continues at coordinate 16,472 of JAFGFW010000108.1, forward strand.
TTACCCGTCGAAAGCGTTCAGACTGTGCGCCCACAAGGCCAACAACCCAAGCGCCATCTCCGCTGGGACGAATCGTTTCCACCTGCATGGGCTCGTTGAACAGAGGCCCTGTCAGTATCTGCCCTTCTAGGACAGGAGCTTCCTTTGACATCACATAACCTTCGTTCTGAGGTTACCAAATGCTGAATTGGAACAGCTAAGCCAGTTCGCAATACGCCCTTTACGTTTATACTTTTCCTTTTGAGAAAGATCCAGGCAATCCACAAAAGTATTACTATTTTACCCTTTCATGAGCCTCCTCGCCCAACCCCGTAAGGAGCTTTCTTTTTCTGGGACCCTTTGAACGGTTTTTCCTTTGCAGGTCGCCGGCCAACAGGGGACCTAAGACGATTCTTGCGAATCAAGGCCTTGCGCTTTGTATCGCCGTATTTCCCGAATCTACCGCCCATAGGTTCATCCACTAGTGTGTTGCTCTGTGAGAGACACCTTTTTCCTCTCGCCCGCTTCGCTCGAGTTCGCAGAGGCTCAGAGAATATATTTGTCCGATTCTTTGAGAGGAAGAATCAGACAAAAGGCTCAG
>JAFGFW010000109.1 GCA_016930875.1 Deltaproteobacteria bacterium
TTCACGAGGGCAAGGCGGAGACGTGAGTAATCTGACCCGTTCATCCGTTCAGTTAGATGAGTCAAGGGCAGACCTGACCCCTTCACTCAAGAATCGTCCTCAATGTGTAGAATTTCAGGAAGTGCTCAAAACCGGAAAGCCTGCGGGATGGTCTAGCAAGAAAGAAGGCAAGGACTGGATGAAAAGCATGCAAGACCCGAAATTTGCAGACTTCTTTACCGCTGCCATGGACAGTCGTGGTGCATTTCTTGCTCATAGGCTGGCAGAAAGGTTCGATCTCAGCCGGCACGATGCTCTTTTGGACATTGCGGGTGGATCGGGGATATACGCCTGTTCCATTGCGAGAGTGAATAGCCATCTTGCCGCCACCGTTCTTGAGATACCACCCGTTGATCTGGCAGCGACTCGTTCAATTGCATCAAAGGGTATGTCGTCCAGGGTTAACGTAATTGCTGGAAATATGTTTGACGGGCTTCCCATCGGCTATGATATCCATCTGTTTGCCAATGCTTTCCACGACTGGGACATGGATTCCGTGCAAAAATTATCAACTAATTCCTTCAGGAGTCTGCCTCGAGAAGGCATGATTGCGGTTTTTGATGCCCATTTGAATCAATTCAAGAATGGTCCTCTTTCCGTTGCTGAATATTCTTGTCTCTTAATGCATTCGACGGAAGGTAAATGCTATTCAACAAGAGAAATTGGCAACATTCTTACTTCCGCTGGTTTTAATCAGATTGAAGTCACCGATGTGGCGGCGGACAGGACCTTAATTACTGGAAAGAAGGACTATGTTCCGTGAGGCGATGAAGGATCATTGCAACGCGAAAACCCGATAATAATAAGGATGGTCCAACAAAACAAATTCAGCCGACGCAACAAACCGCGCCGCTGATTTGCAACGTTAGGTGCCAAATGGAACCTACAGCTAAAGAGCGAAAATTCTGGCGGGTGGTCGCGGCTACGCTCGGGTTGCTCCTATCTATTTTTGTTGTTGTTAATTCCGTGCGTGCTGAAACCGTTCCCTCGAGAATCACTTTACTGTTTTTCGGCAGTCTCGTTGCATTAGGGATCGGGAACGTGATCGTGAACGCGAGGTCATCGCCAGTCATTCTCACGGAGCACGAAGAAACGCGATTTCGGCGCAGGCAGCATATTGTCGGCTTCTCGTTCAGCTTAATTTTGGGTCTTTTAATAATGCTGACTGACCTGCGCGGATCTGGGCTGGCTTATCTGTTTGTGCCTATTATCGTTTTGCCATTTGTTTTGCTCCTTCGGGAACGTTTGATTAGGGGTTAGCACGATGAAGACGTAAAATTGACTTTTGACTAATTGCGGTAAAATGGATGATATTAATGATGTTGTAGGGCTATCGTAAATTATTGATTTACTTTGAAACGGCATACGAAAGGCTATAAATGATAAATGGGTCAAGAGCGGATTTGACCCTTTCATTCGTTTTGACCCCTTTATCTCCCTGCAAAATATTTTGCATAGATGGGATTGCCGAGGCTTTTATTAACGGGACTTAATCAACCGAATTGCCCTGGTGCGTGATCCTTATGCCGGGTGGTGTGGGAGGAGGGGAGTCGTGAGGTTCCTGCCTATCCCGATTCGCCAGTCAAAAGAAGGAAATAGTGCCATGAGTAACCCGAAGCCACAGAAGAAAAAACGTAAATCGGGTATCCCCACTGGAAATGCTGGTGAGTACTTCGTGATGGGAGAACTATTGCGGCGCGGATTGGATGCCCAGTTGGCTGATCGCAATACGAAAGACTATGACATTCTTGTTGGGCTCCCCGCCGACAAAGTTTTAAAGAAGCTGCAGGTCAAAAGCGTGCGGTCTGCACCTTGGTATGTCAAGACTGCGAGCTATCGAGATGATCTCGCTGACCAGTTGACAATCTTTGTTCTCCTTGGGGACGAAAACGCTCACAAGCAAGTGCGCTATTTCATAACCAGAAATAGTGATGTCGCAGGACACGTTCATCGCCCGCAGAACTGGAAGAACAATGGTTTCATGCCTCTCAACGCGATCAAAGAGTACGAAGATCGATGGGACATTTTCGCTGAATGAAGAAGGATGTCCATTCAGGCAATCCAGCGGACGGCTTTCAGCCTCCGCTGATCGGCAGGTTATGTTCCCGAGACCGAGACGGAATGAATCCGTGAAAACGGATAAGGACAAAACATGTTGAAATTAACCGAACAGGAAAAGCAGGAGATCTTCCCCTATCTCGAGTCGGATCGGAAATTGTTGGAGAAATAAAGGGGCCAAAATGAAGGGGTTAAATCGGCTCTTGACTTATTACGGTAAAGTGGTTGATATCCATTCGGTTGTAGAAACTCGCATATTATTAATGTGCTTCTAAACGCCATTGGAAAAGTATGAATGATAAATGAGTCAAAGGCAGACCTGAGTCAAAGGCAGACCTGACCCCTTTCACGTTTCGTTTCTCTTTGTCCTCCTTTCTCCTTCTGTGGCCATGTAATAAATAAAGCTATATCGACTAAATTGATTGCACCTCTCATTACTGTATGCTCCCTGCAAAAAACTCAGAGCGACCAAAAAATGCATAAACTTCATTTGTTAATCTCTCGTGAAATAAGCCTATCACGCCTTTTTTCTCAGAAATAACGATCCCACGGCACCAGCAAAGGAAACAACGGTGGATAAAACAAAGGCTCCTGTAAAAGATCCTGTTACATCTTTAATATAGCCGGCCGCAGCCGGGCCTAATGCCTGTCCAACGCCGAAGAATAAGGTTATGCAAAGTCCCGCAGGGGCCAACCTTGGGCCCACTGCATCCCCGGCAGCAGCAGCCAGAATAACGGGGATTGAAGAAATGGTAAAGCCATAAATGATGGTTGATATATACAATCCCGGAAGATTGGTCCAAAATGCGAAGATAAGGTAAGAGAAAGCAAGAACGATATAGGCATACATAGATCCAAACCGTCTCCCGACCTTATCAGACACGCTCCCCCACAACACACCGCTTGATATGCTGCATAAACCAAGGACAGCGAACATTCCGCCGGCATTTTTGGGAGAAAGACCAATCTCTTTCGTAAGATATGCAATAAAAAAAGTAAGGTAGATAATGTAAGAGAAGCCGTACATTAAGTATACGCTGCCCAGCTTCCAGATTTCCCTTTCTTTTATCACATCGCGCCACGCCGAAAGGAAAGAAACACCATGCCTGTTGCCCTGATTACCCTTTTCATCCCCAGTGCTGCCATACATTGAGAGACCTTTTTCCGCAGGAGTGTTTCTCTCAAGGGCAAACACAATAAAGGAACCCGCAAAGACTATGATCCCCATAGCATACCATGCATACCTCCATCCATTGTTTCCATAGTTGACAATAAAATAAGGAAGGATAATACCTGCGAGAGAGAGTCCTATACCGGTTCCTACTGTGGCAATACCTGTACCAAGACCTCGTTTTCGAACCACGAACCACGCAGCGGGTAGGGCCATAACAGGGATATAGCTTCCGCCATTACCCATTCCTGTAATCAGCCGCATAACAAAGGCAGAGCCAAATGATTCGGAGAGTCCTGTAAGAAAAAGACAGACCCCCATGACCAGAAGGGAAATAAAGATAATATTTCTTGCCCCGAAACGGGCAGCAAGGAAACCTCCAATCACTGCGAGACAGAGATAGCCGATGAAATTACCGGTGCCAATAAGACCTACCTGGGTATAGGTCAAAGACAACCCTTCTTTCATGGGTGGTAGAATGACCGAATACGACATCCTCCCAAATCCATGGGCAAGGAGAACAACAAGAGCTCCTGTCCATGCAATAACCCATGCATAATGTTTCTTCATGAATCCGCCTTTTTTTCTTTAAACATATCCGGCAGAGACAATCTTGTCAAAATTTTTGTGAAAATAAAGATGGGGATGCCTGGCCAAGCCGGCACGCATCCCCTTGATCTAAAGCGTTATTTGTATCTTTCTGAAATGTACTTACTTTTTCTCAACTCTTAGTTCTCAGCCATCAGCTAATGGCTATGTTACGCTCCATCAAGCGTATGATGCTCGTGTGCTCTGAACCAGTCCACCGGACTTACAAAGTATTCTTCCAAATCTTTGAGGGAAAGGTAATGTTCATATTCGATGGAAGCAAGGAGGTCGAAGAAGGGAAGAAGTCAAATCTGCTCTTGACTCATTGTGGCAAATTGGTTGATGCCCCATAAGTTGTAAGGCATCGTGTATTATTGATGTACCTTTGAACGCCATATGAAGGGGCATAGATGATCAAGGGGGCAAGAGCAGTCCCGACTCCTTCAATCGCCGATTATAGGGAGTGGGCCTCTATTCATCCCGGCCCGGAGCAGGCCCTCGAATATCACCTTATAGGTTTTCCAGTGTTTCCACTCATCGGCCAGGGTGTCCGGGTTGGTGCCGGGCCATTGGGAATGGCGCGCGCCGATGTGCCAGGCGTATTTGGCGGCAAGCTCCGAGCAGACGGCCAGGCCGGAGAGGTTTATCTTGGCAAGCGCCGGAACGGCGTGCATGAAGATGCGCCAGATGGGATACCAGTGATCGGCATATTCCCGCTCGATCCTGGCGATGGCCTGGTCCACGGGCCGGAACTTTTCACCGATGTATCTTGCGATGATGACCTTTTGGCCGGCATAGGCCTCGAAGAGGTTCTGTCTCCTGACCTTCCAGAGGGCCTCCAGGGTCGTGCCCTGCTGGTCGAGAATGATCCCGGTGTGGTTGTAGTCCGCATGGCCGTCATGTGCCCATACGGCCTCTATCGTGCGGATGATCAGCCCCACGGCCCTGGGGCTTTTCACGGCAAAAAAATCACCTTGGTCCAGCTGAATGGGTGCAGTCATGGAAACCTCTCACAGGCAGGCCAAATAAGCCTTCGGTGTTATCAAAACATCTTTCACCATGAAGGGCGTGAAGACCGTCAAGGAAAAGGGTGATTCTCACCCCGCCTGGGCGTTTCATGCTCCTCCCGGAACAGCCTTTCGATTTGTTTCAGGTGGGCCGCGATGAGGACAAACTCCTGGTCCGTCAAACGGCCGGGCCCGCCTGGCGGCCTTTGCGGTCGTATATATCGTTACAACGGCCTTATCGAGCCTGTTTCCGATCCCATTCGCCACGGATTCGGTCCTCCGTTTCCTGGGAAGGGGTCAAATCTGCTCTTGACTCATTACTGTAAAGTGCTGGATATCCAATAGGTTGTTGGACGAAGCCGCTCCGCGGCGGAAAAGAATCGCAAATCGGTGTATACTCCCATTTTGCCCAATCCCGGGCACTATTTGAAAAGGAGGATACCCCATGAACCAAGCCGAGACGAACCGATTCAATGAACTCTATCAACGCCATCTGCGCTTGCTTAAACTGCAGGGCAAAGCCAAAAAGACCATCGATGCTTACTCCCGAGCCGTACGCCGAATCCAGGATTATTTCAATTGCTGCCCCGATCTCTTGACCCTGGAACAACGTGAAACATACTTCTCAAACCTGGTGGAATCCCATTCCTGGAGCACCGTCAAGATTGATCGAAACGGACTGCAATTCTTCTGGAAGCATGTCCTTAAACGCGATTGGCAGTGGGTCAACATTGTCAAAGCACCCAAGGTGCACTCCCTCCCGGATATCCTCACCCTCTCCGAAGTGGAACAACTGATTGGTGCCACAAATAAGCTTCGATACCGCACCTTTCTTCTTACAACCTATTCCATGGGACTGCGCCTTGGCGAGGCCCTGTCCCTTCAAGTAGGGGATATCGACGCAAAACGAAAACAGGTCCATATCCGCCGAGGAAAGGGCCATAAAGACCCTTTCGTTCCGCTTCCCGATCTCACTTATCAGGCCTTGCGCGCCCTGTGGTGCAAGCATCGAAACCCATCCTGGTTGTTCCCCAATCCCGTGGGGTCGCCCGAGCGCATCCAGAAGGCCACCACACATATGGATCGAGGCGGTACTCAAGCTGCTATGAAGGCTGTCGTGACCCAGTGCGGCATTAAAAAAAAGTCTCCATCCACTCCCTTCGCCACAGCTTTGCCACTCATCTGCTTGAGCAGGGCCTGAGCCTTCGGCATATTCAAGCACTCCTAGGCCACGCAAGCCCCACCACCACTGCCCGCTATGCCCACTTGAATGACATCACCGATCAGAACTCCTTCGACACCATCAA
>JAFGFW010000110.1 GCA_016930875.1 Deltaproteobacteria bacterium
AGAACGGAACGAGGCATTACGGCTGGGCCTGGCGATTGTCCGGTAAAATACGTCGCCAGAGGACCGATTTGTCAAGCCGCCATGTGCTGTGCAAAAATTTTTAAATACGTAATTAGCGATGGTGGTATAATTTGATGAGAAATCCTCCAACAATGGGCATAACCTCAAAAATTTCTTGATGGGACGGATCATTGAAAAGCCTTTTGAGGAGGTACACATGTAATTTTCGCCATCCGTGAAAGACTATTTGCTGCGACGATTTCCCGCCATGCGTCTTCAGCCGTTTCCACGATCTTAAACAGCAATTGCAACGCCCTCATTGATTTCCAGTATAAGTGGATAGCCAAAAACACCGTACTCGGATTCTGGGCCGTTACGACAGCCCAACCTAAAAATACGGTCTAAACGACCAAGAAATAGGGTGTTCACCCCATTGCCATTGACATATGATCCAAATAGAAAACCAAGCAAAGGTGGTAAGGAGCCGCGTTTGTCCAAACCACGATCTGGCCGACAGAGGAGGCTCCACGGCCTGCCATCTAGGCCGCCCTTGCAAGAATACAACAGATTCTCTACTACAAAATTTGCGATGGCCATATATATCCAACTTGCTCATACTTGAACGTTGTGGAGCAACAGCTCACTAGGGTCAGATCCATCACTTGTTTCACTATACCTGAAATTGAGAAGTTACCCAAAAATTGATCAAACAACTGAAAACCCTTGACATCTACGAAAAGCGGACAGTCAATAAACTGCTTGAAGAAGCCGTTGGTAAACTTCTGAAGAGATACACGGAGAAGTGGTTCGAAAAATGACCAAATCCGTATTTTCCCGAATAGACAACGGTTGACTAGGTGTTATTGGTCAGGCGTATCGAGACTCCGTGCATCGTAGGACATACGTTTTCAAGGGACTTTTTTGTTTTGAACTCACGTCCCTTACTCTGGGAGGGGGCGATGTAAGTAGTCAAAATTCTAGTTGTTGAGGAAAGGAGGGAAAGGCATGAAACATCTATTTGTAGTCCTGCTGTCGATGGGATTGATTCTTTTCCAAGGCTTTCCAACCTATTGTGGAGAAAAAGGGCGAGACGAAAGCAAAGAGGCGTACGGCGACGACATGCCGGCTTACGGCAGGTGCGGTCACATGATGGGTTATGGGCTGCACGGACACGGGATGCGCAGGGGCGGCTCCGGGGTACATCACGGTTGGGGCTGGAGTGAAAGACCCCGAGACTGGAAGTCCATGACCCAGGAGGAGCAGAAAAAGTGGGAGGAGATGAGAGCAAAACACCAGATGGAAATCCTGGACCTGCGGAAAGAATTGGTGTCTAAACGCGTGGAACTGGAGACATTGTGGAATCAGCCCCAGGTAGATCATGGCAGGATTGAGAAGCTTTCCGGTGAGATCGCCCAGATTGAGGCACAGCTGGCCAAGAAACGGGACAAGCATCTCCTGGAGTGCCGAAAGCAGTTTGGCGACAGGGGTTGGACATGCCCCGGCTCCTGGTGATGACTTTTCACACATTCTGAGTCATGAAAGCGGGTGATACGGGCGCCAAAGGTTAAAAAGGCCGGAGAAGTTTACAGCTGTGAAGTCTGCGGTAACGTGGTTGAAGTGAAAAAAGCCGGTGGGGGCGAACTGGTCTGTTGCGGGCAACCCATGAAATTGCAGAAAAAGTAAAGGAGGGCAAAGCCATGCATGACAAGAAAGAGTTGTGTGGGAAGATCAAGTCGATTTACCCTGACATTGGAGAATGCGGCATTGATGTGGATGTCAACTTCGACAAAGGGAAAAAGGCATGGGTAGTGGATCTGAAGAAGGATAAGCATGAATTGAAGACACACCTGGAACCCGAAGAAGCGGATCAGTGTATTGAAGGCAAACAGTGCGTATCCCTTGGGCTCCAGATCGCCCAACGCAGGGCAAACATCGACAGGATGCCTTAGCGCCAACGCGCTGGGACATCGTGTCTTACATGACAATAACGATCGGAGGGTGAAAATGAAGGAGAAAAACGCCGTTATCGGTGTTTGCGAAACTCATGAAAAGGCTGAAGATGCTGTCAAGCAACTGGAAAAATCCGGTTTTGACATGCAGAAGTTGTCAGTCGTTGGAAAAGACTACCACACGGAAAAACACGTAGTCGGGTATTATAATGCAGGAGATCGCATGAAGTATTGGGGCAAGTCGGGGGCTTTCTGGGGAGGAATCTGGGGGATGCTTTTTGGCTCGGCATTCTTCTGGGTGCCCGGCATTGGTCCCATACTTGTTGGCGGCCCCCTGGTTTCTTGGATCCTCGGGGCCCTGGAGAGCGCCGCCATCGTTGGCGGTCTCAGTGCGCTCGGGGCCGGACTGTACGGCATCGGGATTCCGAAAGACAGCATCATAAAATATGAAACAGACCTTAAGGCGGACAAGTTTCTGGCCATTGCTCATGGCACAGCCGATGAGGTCAAGAGAGCACATGATATTATCAAGAAAATGAATGTGGTGGACGCAACTGTCCATTCCGTTTAGTCAACCTTTCAAGTGTAAAAAAGTTGATAAGCCAACGCGTGTCGCCTCGCCGGTGACCGCAAACAAGGAGGAGCGTCATGAATAGTCGTGTTTTTTCATCCATTGTCTTTGTTCTTGTTTTGACCATGTCCCATACCGCTCTCGGGAAATCAGATGGTCCAAAGACTGCACCGCAGGTTCCGGACGGCTGGATCGTTGTGGAGGAAGAGATCTGGCTTGCTTTTCCGGATGAACCGGGAGCTCAGTTTCACCAGGCCCATGAGAACTTCCTGAAAAGGGATTACAAGGCTGCGGCCGCTAATATGAGGAAGGCCGTGGGATTCATGAAGTTGGAAACGGCTCGTGCGGCAGGTGATGCGAAGAAGGCATTGACAGCTTCCATTCACAAACTGGAAAAGCTGGCTGATGACGTGGAAAAGGGCACGGTTTCCTCTGCTCGAAAACTGTCAGAAGCGTTTTCCAGAGCCCATGAAGCCCTGGCCATCCAGCACCATGCCAAGGCTTCGGAAGCCTGGGCAAAAAAGCAAAGCACAAAGGTCGGGCGTGCCTTGAAGGCCGCCGCAATGCACCTCGAAAGCGCTGCTGCCTGGTCAGGACAAAAGCTTGAAGCAGGAGACCATGCATCGTTACAGCTCGCACGATCCGTGGGGAAAAAAATCACGGAAGGGGCCAGCTGGACAGCCGAGGAGGCCGGAAAGGCTATTGAGGGCTTGGGCCGCGGATTGAAAGCATTGGGGGAAAGAATCGAGCCGCTCGCCGAATGAAGCGTTTTCGTGCTTGGCTGTTGTAGACGGAGCGCAAGGCACCGTGGCTGATAGCTCGACAAAAGGGATTTATGAGGGGGATGCGCAAGAGAGGAAGCTGAATGTTTACAATTGCAGCGGCGGAAGTTGTTTTGACCGGTACGGCCTTTTCTATTCTTGTCATCTACCATCTGCACCTTGCTTGCCAAGTGCGAAAAGATCCGATGGCCACATCCATTGGTCTCGGCAATCACCTGCGATACGAATGGGTGGAAGCCGTGATGGGAGCGAAAGAACACATCGAGGCCATCCAGACTTTGCGAAATTGGGTGATGGCATCCAGCTTTCTGGCCTCAACGGCCATCCTCATCGGCTTGGGCATCCTTAATACGGTTTTCAGGACTGAAAAAATCGCAGAATGTGCCCACGCCCTGAATCTGTTTGGAACGAAAAGTCTGGAGCTTTGGCTGATAAAACTAATGATACTGGTCGTTGTTTTCTTTTTTTCCTTTTTCAATTTTGCACTGACGATCCGTTACTACAACCATGCCAGTTTTGCCATCAACATTCCGACGTCGGACGAACCGGCCATCACTTACGAGTCCGTAGCCAAAATTATTAATCGGGCCAATATGCACTACACCCTCGGAATGCGCGGATTCTATTTTTCAGTGCCATTGACGCTTTGGCTTTTTGGACCGACATGGATGCTATCTGGGTCCATCGTATTGACCGTCATACTTTACAAGCTGGACCGGACTATTTGAAAAAGGAACCAGCAAGAAATGCACGACAGCAAAACCCCTGGGATCTGGGTGTTGGAGAAGCTTACTGGACGACTAGGAGAACCAGGGTGACTTCAACGCATCGTCCCGCCAGTTGTGAGCGAACCTTGAAAGGACCTTTCAGGAGATGGAAGCGGGATGGAATTCTCTAACATTGTTTTAGGTCTGGTCTTGCTTGTACTGGGACGAAAGCTTTTTTGGCTCTTTGTTTCAATAGTGGGGTTTCTTTTCGGCATGGGGTTCGCGGGTCTGGTATTCCCGGATCAACCGCAGTGGATACAGGTTTTGTTTGCCCTTGGCGCGGGTTTTCTCGGAGCCTTGCTTGCAGTATTGGCCCAGCGCGTTGCCTTCGCCCTCGCAGGGTTTTATGGGGGCTTTTACTTCGCCCTAATTCTAGCTCAGTCATTCGGTTCGGGGGCAAATAACATAGTCATATGCACTTTTGTTGGGGTGATTGGGGCCGTGGTCGCAACCCTCATCATGGACTGGGTAATCATTTTGCTTTCTTGCCTGGTGGGAGCCGGGGCGGTGGTTGGGGCGTTAGGTTTAGGGCAAGGAATGAGAATAATCGTTTTCCTGTTGCTGGTGATTACCGGGGCTTTTGTTCAGACAAAGCTCTTGCCTCAAGCCAAGCAATACGATGGGACTAAAGGGTAAAAAAGAGGCTTGAGTTTCGGACAGGTTCAGGCCAAGCCGAACGCGGTGGTGGAAAACCTTTGAAAAGGATCTGGGGAGGTATCTGAAGGCCATGCAAAAGGCTTTTTCGGTAGACAGAAAAGTAGTCATCGTGGGCGCAGGCCAGGTGGGCGCGACCTTTGCGTTTGCACTCATGACGAGCGGCCTTGCCGGCAGTATTGTTCTCATTGACCAGGCGGCTGAAAGGGCGGAGGGCCATGTAATGGACTTAAATCACGGCCTATCATTTGTCCAGCCCTGCCGGATCTACGCAGGGGATTATACGGACTGCCGCGATGCGAGCGTTGTGGTGATCACGGCAGGCGCCAGTCAGAAGCCCGGAGAAACAAGGCTGGATCTAACACAAAGAAACGCAGACATCTTCAAAAGCGTCATTCCTCAGATTGTCCAGCATCAACCCAAGATGGTGGTGGTCGTCTCCAATCCTGTTGATGTGTTGACCTATGTGGCACTTAAGCCTATAGTTGCATAAACAACATGGCAAAAGGTCCTGAAAAGCAATGATAGTCTTTCTTTGCGGCCTTTTTGGGCAGTTTTGAGGAAT
>JAFGFW010000111.1 GCA_016930875.1 Deltaproteobacteria bacterium
CGGTCCCACATATTGTGGTCGGTTGACAGATGGCACAAGTTGAGATCACGACATATGGTATCCCCAAGATGCCATATGGCGTCATCTTAGGCGGAAATCTGTGTGCCTTTTGGGAGCACCTGATTCATGCTATCCAATAGGAGTTGTTTTTCGGTGGGGCGAGCATAGGAAAAAGGGTGTTGTGTGTCAAGGAATTATGTTTTTTATGTCAATAGGAGTTTGAAATTATTGTTTTGTTATGATAAATATACAATATGCCTAAAGAATTAATCATAAACTCCACGGATCACGAAACACGTGTTGGTCTTGTAGAAAATGGCACACTCCTGGAACTCCTTATCGAGAGGCCCACAGGGTGTGACATAGCAAGCAACATTTACAAGGGACGGGTCATTCGAGTCCTTCCAGGAATGCAAGCCGCTTTTGTGGATATAGGTCTGGGTCAGGCCGCCTTTATCTACGTTGCCGACGTCTTGAACAACTATCAGGAGTTTGAGCAACTTATGCTGTCGACCTGTCAGGAGTATGGCGAGTCGACCGAAGCAGATTCCCGTGACCGGCCTCCTTCTCTGGATCAAGGCTTCATGATTGAGGAACTTCTTCATGAAGGCCAGGAAATCATGGCCCAGGCATCCAAGGCGCCCATTGGTAATAAGGGGGCTCGGATTACAACGCGGATATCATTGCCGGGTCGTTTTCTGGTTCTCATGCCTACTACTATTCATATCGGGGTTTCGCGGCGGATTGAAGACGAGAATGAACGAAAACGTTTAAAGGAGGCCATTGCAGCCATAAGACCCGAGAATTACGGCTTTATTGCCAGAACGGTCAGCGAAGGAATCGGAACGGAAAAACTAGCCAATGAAATGAACTTCCTCGTGTCGTTGTGGGAAGAGATACAGAAAAAAAACAAAAGTGCCCCGGTGCCGAGTCTGCTGCACAAAGAACTCAATGTGACCCTTCGTGCTGTTCGGGACTTGTTTACCCAGGAAGTTGACAAGCTCGTCATTGATTCCAAGTCCGGATATGAAGAAATCCTGCAATTCCTGGATACCTTCATGCCGAAATTGAGGGATTCCGTTGAGCTTTATGAGGACCGTGAGCCCATTTTCGATGCTTACAATCTGGAATCCGAGATCTCCCGCGCCCTCAAAAAGAAGGTTTGGCTTAAATCAGGGGGCTATATTGTTATAGAGCATACCGAAGCGTTGGTTGCCATTGATGTCAACACCGGGCGGTTTGTTGGCAAGCACAACTTGGAGGAGACAATCCTTAAGACTAACCTGGAGGCCGTGAAGGAGATTGCATACCAAATCAGACTGCGTGATATTGGGGGTTTGATCATCATTGATTTTATTGACATGGACAAGCAGTCAAACCGCGAAAGAGTGTTCAATACTTTGAAAGAGGCTCTGAAGAAAGACCGAAGCAGGACGAATGTCTTGCCAATGTCAGAGCTTGGACTCATTGAAATGACCAGAAAACGGACCCGCGAAACCCTCAATCGTATGCTTTGCGAACCATGTTACTACTGTGAAGGCGAGGGGTATCTTCAGTCCAAGCGAACAATCTGTTACAATATCTATCGGGAAATGCGGCGAGAGTCTGGTGAGTTAATGGGCCAGTCTATTACCTTGAAGGTTCATCCGGAGGTCGCCGAGCTTCTTCTTGGTGAGGAGCGGGGTACGGTGGAGTCCTTGGAAACCTGGTTGAAAAAGGAGGTTGTTGTTCACCCTGATCCACAATTTCATCTTGAGCAATGGGAAACATATGAAATGCACAAAAAATAGGTTGACATCTGGCGATCTCTATTTTAGTTTAAATACTTTTTGTGAGACATCACGGTTTTCACTTCAAGGCCGAGTTTTGTGAATGTTTTGAAAGGTTGTCATCATGTATGCTGTAATATCTACTGGGGGGAAACAGTACAAGGTCTGTCAGGGAGAAACCATAAGAGTTGAAAAGATCCCAGGCGAGATCGGCGCCCCTATCTCATTTGATCGCGTCCTGATGCTATCTGATGGAGAAACAGTGAAAATAGGCCAGCCGACGCTTCCTGGCACAGCAGTAGAGGGCCACATTGTTGAACAAGGGAAGGCCAAGAAAATCATCGTTTTTAAGTATAAACGCCGCAAGCGTTATCACAGAAAAAGGGGCCATCGGCAACAGTTCACAGCGCTCAGGATCGATGCAATTAACGTATCTTTAGAAGATATCTCGAAGGAGCAATAAGACCATGGCACATAAGAAGGCAGGCGGCAGTTCAAAAAATGGCCGCGACAGCAATGGCCAGAGGCGTGGAATCAAACGTTTCGGCGGGCAAGCGGTTTTATCTGGAAACATACTGGTGCGACAGCTCGGGACTAAAGTCCATCCTGGAAACAATGTGGGCATGGGAAAGGATTACACCTTGTTTGCCAAAACGGATGGCATTGTCACATTTGAACGCATGGGACGTTCCAGGAAAAGGGTCAGTGTCTATCGGGTGTCAGCTTAGGCCCTTTTCTTCCTGAATGACCGATGACGGTAGTCATCTTGTGTCTCAGTATTTTGGTCCTGCATCCACGCAAAACGGCTTCTCTTTGACCTTGCCATTAAGCATAAATATCTGGCCACTGCGCAAAAGCTGTACCAATAACAAAGATATCGCCTTTCAGAAAAAGCCTTCATCCCCTGCGCTTATTGCAACCGTGCAGCCCGAACTTTTTGAGAAGTTACATCGATAGCAATGAAATTCGTTGACGAAGCGCTAATCATTGTCCAGGCTGGGGACGGCGGTAACGGTTGTGTGAGCTTTCGACGAGAAAAATACGTTCCCAAAGGGGGGCCAGACGGAGGTGATGGCGGCAAGGGCGGTGATGTTGTTTTCAAGACCACATCCCAAACCAACACGCTTTACAGCTTTTCTTTTGCAAGACAGTTCAAGGCCAAAAGAGGCGCCCACGGACGGGGGAAACGACAGACAGGAAAACATGGCAAGGACCGGATCATTGAGGTTCCTCCTGGCACGTTGATACGGGAGGCCGAAAGCGGCCGTATCATCAAGGATTTGTCCGGTAGAGGCGAATCTTTTGTTGCCGTCCATGGTGGCCGAGGAGGCCTGGGAAATCAGCATTTTGCCTCCTCGAGAAACAGGGCGCCCAGATATGCTCAGAAGGGCGAACCGGGAGAGATGCTCAAGCTGAAGCTGGAGCTGAAGCTCCTGGCTGATGTGGGCGTTATCGGATTGCCCAATGCGGGCAAATCGACCCTTATCTCGAAGCTTTCATCAGCCCGTCCCAAGATCGCCGACTACCCATTTACTACTCTGACACCATCTCTTGGCGTGGTCGAACCTGAGGGAGCCGATCCTTTTGTGATCGCTGACATTCCCGGCCTTATTGAAGGGGCACACCTCGGGGCAGGTCTGGGAATAACATTTCTCAAACATGTTGAACGGACCAGGTTTTTGCTCCACCTCATCGATATTGCTGCTTTGCCGGCAGAGGACGTCCTGCGCCCCTACCGGGTGATAAATTTGGAACTTCAGTCATTTAATCCGAAGCTTTCAGAAGCCACTCAAGTCGTTGTCTTAAACAAAGTGGACAAGCCAGGTGCCCATGCCCTGGCAGGCGAAGTCGCCAAATCCCTAAAGCCGTTGAATCCGGATATCTGGGTTATTTCCGCACTTACGGGGGAAGGGCTGAATCCGTTGAAAGCCCATTTGGGAGAGCTGGTGGAAGTTGCCCAGCGGGCCGCTGCCTGATTTTTTTGCTGAGATATGACTACGAAACAGGAACGAATAGAGATACGGAAGGACTTGTTCAATCGTGTCAAACGCGCTGTGATCAAGGTGGGCACTGGCGTTCTGACCGATGATCAGAAGCCCGCAGCGAGTGTGATCACCCATCTCGCTCGGCAGATATCCTGGCTTATGGATGAGGGGCGTCAAGTGATCCTTGTGAGTTCAGGGGCCATTGGCTTGGGTGTGATCAAGGTGGGTTTGAGAGAAAGGCCAACGGATATTCCCCACAAACAGGCTGCGGCAGCAGCAGGGCAGCCGAGCCTTATGCATGCCTATGAGAAGGCCTTTGGCCGATATAGGAAAAAAGTGGCCCAGGTTCTGCTCACGCGGGACGATCTTTGCAATAGGAGGCGTCACCTGAACGCCCGCAATACCTTGAATGTTTTGCTGGATTGGGGGATTTTGCCCATAGTCAACGAGAACGATACCGTGGTTGTGAACGAACTCAAGTTTGGAGATAATGACAACTTGGCGGCAATGATGACGCACCTAATGGACGCCCAGATGCTTGTCAACCTGACCGATATTGACGGGTTTTACGACAAAGACCCGCATGTCCATAAAGACGCTTCGTTGGTGCCTTTGATCTCGAAAATCGACCGAAGCGTTGAGCAGACGGCCTGCGATATTCCTGGAGCGCTCGGCACGGGGGGGATGTCGAGCAAGGTCCAAACAGCTAAGAAGGTAACCACCAGCGGTATCCCTATGGTAATTGCAAGCGGGCTCACACCCAACATCTTAAAAAGCCTGTTTCAAGGCAAGGACGTGGGAACCCTTTTTCTCCCTGGAAGGCAGAAGATGACATGCAGAAAATGCTGGATCGCCTTTACGCTCAAAGAAAAGGGTGCTATTAGGGTAGACAGAGGGGCGGCAAGGGCCATCTGCAAACAGGGCAGGAGCTTGCTGCCCATTGGGATTATGGATGTGGATGGGGAGTTCCGTGAAGGAGACATGGTCAGCTGCCTTGACCCGGATGGCACTGCCTTTGCCAAGGGCCTGGTGAACTACAAGGCCTCTGACATTAGGAAAGTCATAGGACTCAAAACCAGCCAAATCAGAAAACGACTGGGGCACAAGTACTACGATGAGGTGATCCACAGAGATAACCTTGTGATAACTCTGGACGAAACGGAGGACCCCTTATGTCAATAGAAGAGACTGTGCGTAAAATAGCACAAGCCGCAAAAAAAGCTGCCAAGGTAGTATCGATTTTGGGTACAAACAAGAAAAATGAGGCCTTGGAGCACGTTGCCTGTAAACTCCTGGATCAAGGCGCAGCGATCAAGGAGGAAAATGAGAAGGACCTGGCATACGCAAGGGAAAAGGGGCTTTCAGATGCCATGATCGACCGGCTGACAGTCAGTGACGGAGTTATTGAATCCATGGCAAAGGGCTTGCGCGACGTGATAGGGCTTCCTGATCCGGTTGGGGAAGTGACGGGCATGTGGCTGCGGCCCAATGGCCTTCAGGTCGGTCGAGTTCGCATTCCTCTTGGCGTAATCGGCATGATATATGAGGCCAGGCCGAATGCCACTATTGATGCCGCCGGACTTTGTCTGAAGGCCGGAAATGCCGTGATCCTGCGCGGTGGTTCAGAGGCCTTTCATTCCAATGCCGTTTTGGCCCGCATCATCCAGGAGGCGTTGCGGGACTCGGGCATACCGGAAGGCGCTGCCCAGGTGATCCCTGCAAGGGATAGACTTGCCGTCAACGCCCTGCTGGCTCAAGAAGACCTTGTGGACCTCATCATCCCCAGGGGTGGGGAGGGATTGATCCGGTTTGTAGTTGAAAATTCGAAGATCCCGGTACTCAAGCATTACAAAGGAGTGTGTCACGTTTATGTGGACGAGACCTCTGACCTTGGTATGGCCGAAGAGATCTCATACAATGCCAAGGTGCAGCGGCCGGGTGTATGCAACGCCATGGAGACCCTCGTGGTCCACGAAGCTGTGGCTGAATCGTTTTTGCCGAAAATGGCCAGGCGTTTCAAAGATGCAGGCGTAGAGCTTCGCGGATGCCCTGTGACTTGCCGGATCTTGCCGGAGGCCAAAGAAGCCACCGAGGAAGACTGGCTAACGGAATATCTGGACCTGATCCTTTCGGTCAAGATCGTCTCCTCAATGGATGAAGCAATAGAGCACATCGACAAGTTCGGTTCGGCCCATACAGAAGCTATTGTGACCTCAGATTATGGTCGTGCCCGTCGATTCTTGCGGGAGGTAGATGCCTCCGTGGTGCTGGTGAACGCCTCTACGCGGTTCAATGACGGCGGCGAACTCGGTTTGGGCGCTGAGATCGGAATCAGCACGTCCAAGCTCCATGCCTATGGCCCAATGGGGCTTGAAGAGCTGACCACCACAAAATTTGTCGTCTTTGGGGAGGGGCAAGTCAGAACATGACGATTTTGCAAAGGTTTCACCGTAAGGGGTATTCGTGCGCTTAGGCCTTTTTGGCGGGACCTTCAACCCTATACACATCGGCCACCTCAGGGCCGCGGTAGAAGTCCGGGAGGCTTTCAACCTGGACAAGCTTTTGTTAATCCCATCGGCCAGCCCGCCACATAAGAACGCCGGAGATATTGCCAGCGCTGAGGACCGCCTTGAGATGGTCCGTCTGGCTGTTAAGGGGACCCCCTATTTGGAAGCCTCTGACGTGGAGCTGGCACGTTCCGGGCTTTCATATACTATCGAGACCTTGCGGTACTTCCAGGGGCATTTCGGGCCAGGCAGCACTATCCATTTTATCGTGGGAGTGGATGCCTTTTCGGAAATCACTACGTGGAAATCGTATAAGCAGCTTTTCGCCACTGCCCATTTCATTGTCATGACCAGACCCGGAGCCAGAGTGAAGGATCTGGGAAGATTTATCCTCACCCACATATCCGAAGAGTACAAATATGACAGCACATCCAACCGATACAATCATCCCCGCCTGTGCCCTGTCTTCTGTCTGAACATCACCCACCTCGACATTTCAGCAACGGAAACCAGAAAGTGTATCAGGCAAGGTCATTCCATCCGTTTCCTGGTCCCCCCCACGGTTGAAGACTTCATAGACAAGAAGAGGCTTTACCGATGACGCAACCCAAAGAGCCGGCCATAAATGACTACATCAAGGCAGTCCAAGCCATGAAGGCCTTTGATGTGGTTGTTCTCGATGTGCGTGGATTGGCTTCCTTTGCAGACAATTTCATCATATGTAGCGCCCGCTCTCATCGGCAGGTATCCGCCATTGCGGAATTCGTTGAAAAAGACCTCAAGGCAAAGGGGATCAAGTCTTTAGGCGTAGAAGGCCTCCAGGAGGGGCACTGGGTCCTCATGGACTACGGGGATGTGATCATTCACGTTTTTTACGAACCTGTGAGAACTTACTACGACCTTGAAGGTCTGTGGTCAGACGCCAAGCGGATCGAGGTCGGTGATGGCTAGGGGCTGTGATGCATTATGGAAAAACCCACCCTTAAAGGATCAGAAAAACCTGGAGTCCCTTCTTGTCCCAGCCCCAAGGAGTTAATGGCGCTTCCGGCCAAGAAGGCTCTTGATGTGATCCTCGAATCTTTGACACCTGCCCGTTTGGTTCAGTCTCTCGCTGAAGAGGATCTGTTCTGGCTGGTCCAGGATATTGGCCCTCAGGATGCACTCCCGATTTTGTCCCGTGCCTCTAATGATCAGTGGCAGTATCTGTTGGACCTGGAGTTGTGGCGCAAGGATCGGCTTGAGATCGATTCTGTCAATAGATGGTTTGACCTTTTGCTAAAAGCGGATCCACAGAGGTTCTTAACTTGGGGATTGCATGAACACATCCAGCTTATTGAGCTTAGTCTTTTCAGAAATATCGAGGTCAGAATCATGCAAGAAGATGAGTCTCTATCTGATCTTGATGAGAATTGGTTTTCCCCGGATAGCATGTTCTATGTTCGTGTACGAGACGAAAAATACTATCAAGTTATAAAGGAATTTCTTGACCGCCTTGCAGAGTACGACCTCAACAGGTTGCGTCAGGTCCTCTTGGAAGTGACCGGGGTTCTGGCTCCTGAAACAGAAGAAAACATATACAGACTCCGAAATGTCAGATTGGCTGAAAAGGGTTTTCTTCCCTTTGAAGAAGCCGTCGGGGTCTATCAACCCCTAAGCGCCCAAAGTCTTTTAGAAAAAGAACCTGACGCTCAGAATATGGTAGAACAACCGGATCTTTTTGAAGTCATACCCGTTTCAAAGTCACTGCTGATCCAGGACACGGATCCCTTTTTCATGGCCCTGGGATATGTAGAAGACAGTCACACATTGGAGCGGCTCCAGATGGAATTTTCCGCCATGTGCAATCAAATCATGTCTGCGGACGGCCTTGTGGCTCGAGAAAAAGAGGACCTGGTCACTGTGGTTAGAAAAGCCTGTGGATATTTGAACATTGGCCTCAGAAAACTCACGGACGGGGACCCCCAAAAGGCCCCTTCCTTACTTGAAAAATTTCCTTTGAACCAGATCTTCCGCGTTGGTTTCGGCGCTGCCCTGGAGCTAAAATGGAAGGCGGAAAAATGGATCAAGAAAAGCTGGTTTGTCGCCAGAGACCTTGAGCTAAATTTCTGGGAGGATGACTGGGAAGGTATGCTGGGTGGCCTGCTGAAGAAACGCCCCCTTTTTTACGCTGCTTTTTCAGAGGGTAGCGACCCATATCGTGAGTTCAAAAGCATAGAAGACATCAACCGTTGCCGTGAAGCCCTTGATCAAATCATGGCCGTGGACTACCTTCTTTCCCTTGTCTTTGCTCATACGCCCCTTGCCCATCCCGTGAAAACATATCAGCCCGTCAGTTACAAAAATCTTTTCCTGACCTGTTGGGCGCGAGACCACTTGGGCCAGCCGGAAAAGATAGAACCCTTGCGGGCAGAGGAATTTAAGGCCTTCTTTCGAGATTTTTGGGCAAAGGGGAAAAAACCGTACCGGGTATATGAAAAAATGAAGAAGTCCTTTTGGGACTGGCTGGCCCTGCGGTCCGGGCTTGCCGCCAATGAGTTGCAGACACAGGTACAACCTCTTGATAACCTGTTCAGTGAACTTGAAGAGGAGTATGGTTCGGTATCATTGCAAAAACTCGACCCGAGGTATGTAAAACATTTTCTTGTGAGACCCTAACCTAGGCGAGCGGGAAAATCCAAAGCACGATATTCGGATTTGCGGCTGCCGCCTTGAGAACAGTACGGATTTTTTTGCCAGAAAAAGCATGAACTTCGCGACTCAAGCCGGAAAACAGGAGGGGGTAGCATGAACAGAAAACAATATGCGTTGATGGTATCGTTGGTGGTCATTGCCGGCTTTGTTGGTGGCGCACTTTCTGCCAGGATCTTCAAGGCCCCATGGGCCTTGGCAGAGACACCGCCAGGGCCGTCAAAGATGATTTCTGCAGAAAAACTTCAGATCGTGGACAAGAAGGGCAAGGTCTGTGCTGTGCTGGATCAGCAGCGACTGGTGTTTTTTGACAAAAACGCTGCTATTCGCTTCTCGCTCGATATGGACATATACGGAGACGCGCATATGTCGCTGCGTGACAAGGACGGGACAATTCGCCTCATGTTCGGGCTTGATCTGGGCGGCAAGCCTTATGTGGGGCTTTCTGACGAGGACGGCGAGGCCGATATCAGGCTTGAGGTGGGCGAGCGGGGCTCCTTCCTGTACCTGTCGGGCAATGATTCTCCCAGTGGCGCTGCATTGGGTTCGGATGCACAAGGCACACATCTATCCCTGTCTGACAAGGATGGACGATCTCGTCTCTGGCTAACGGTGGATTCAACAGGAGACCCGTCATTGAATCTCTTTGACCAGGAGGGCAAGTTGCGCGCTGTGCTCGGAAGCGCTGTCCTCAAAGATGTGCAGTCGGGGACAAACGAAGGAGTTCCGGCTTCCTCCGTTTTGCTGTTCAATAGAAGCGAAAAAGTCATCTGGTCTGCGCCGTAGATGTAAGGTCTCAATAACCCTGGCGTTACCGCCTGCGGGGGCCGTTTGGACCTTCTCATTACCCTATATATAGTTCCGAACCCGGCCTTCATGAACGCTCTGCATCTGAACTTCCCGCCATTCAATTTCCAAATAGACGCGGCTCAGTTCAACCCAGAATTGTATGCCGGCTTCGCGACATACGAACTCTTGTTTCGTTAGATTGGCAACGCATCTAACTAGAATAACAGGTCAATTGGGCTTACTCGATCTCAAAAGGAATAATCCAAGATTGCCACCACTAATAATCCTCCTTTTCTCTACAAACAAATCATGCGCGTCTATCAAGTTTAGAAGTCCTTGGCTGGCCACGAAGCTACGATAATTCCTGAAATGCTCTCTTCCAGCTGCTATTTCAAAGAAAAGAATAAGGGCTTTTTGAAGCCAACCTTGTGGAAAGCAAATTGGACCGGGGTGAAAATCAATTAGTAGCATGCGGCCATCTTGTTTCAGAACCCGAACCATATCGCTCATTGCGGCGGGGCGTATTGAACTAGGCATCTCGTGCAAAGTCAGCATCGCAATAACCAGATCGAAGAAGCCATCTGAATAAGGCATTTGCGATGCATCTCCCAATCGAAGTTGCACACGATCGCCCAGTTTCCCGCGAGCTTCCTCCAACATTCCAGGGGATAAGTCTATTCCATGCACCTCACATCCCGCTCTATAGTACAGATATAGATTCGTCCCAGTTCCACACCCGACATCAAGGACACGCATCCGTTCCTTGGGAGGATACATCTTCAAACCCATCTGTCTTATTGCTTTGCTGAATGGCTCAACCCAAGTATCGTAGGATTTTGCGATCTTCCTATACGGATCTCCGGTCATTTCGCGCCCCACAAAATAGAAGCAATTAAATACGACATTCACAATGACTAGAAGGCTTGAATGCAGATTCCACGAATTGCCTGTCTTCCAGTAGCAGCAACTTTTTGGCTCAAGTCGAGGAGTTGATCAATTTTTGCAATAATTTTCAATGAATTTATCGTCGTCAGGGTCTTCGCATACCGAGATATCAAAACCCTGAGTATTGATGAATTGCCCATGAATTGTAACCAGTTCAATAATTGGCAATATATATCGATCGTCGGGAATTTAGATGATAGATCCTCTGCAACACGTTGCTATTCATCAAGGATTTGTTGCGAAAGTACAATTTGAAAGCTTTGGTTTCTCCATGCTTTAAGGATTTGTAATGGAGGGCCGCTGAAAAATATCCCGGATATGAACACATTCGTATCAAGGACAATTCTCATTTCTTTTTTCCTCGAGCTTTTAAAATGGCATTGCCAAGATCAGACTTTTTAATTCCGGCTTGTTTTCCTTTTTTTCTGGCCTCGGCAATAAGAGGGCCAAATTCATCAAGTGATGGTGGTGCTATGTTCTTAAGGACGACAACGTCCTTTTCACCGACAACGACGAATTGAGCCCCAGCCTTTAAGTTTAGTTGTTTCCTTATATTTTCAGGAATAACGACTTGGCCTTTTGATGACATTTTTGTTGTTGAAACATTTGCCATGACAAACCTCCATGCAGTTAGGATGTCTTACTGGTAAGATGTCCCCCTACAAACGCGAGAAAGCCAAGATAAAAAAATATAATTAGTTTGACATAATGTGAGGTGATTTGCTACGCGTTGAAGGACTTATCCAGGCGTCTAGGGATGACCCAGTCCGGAGTGGGGTACGCCGTAAAAAGAGGCGAACAGTATGCTGAAGAAAACAACTATCGTCTCGTAGAAACTTCATTATCTACTTATGCCCCTCCCCCCTGACTATTCTTCTATGTGGGTGTAATGACCATGCATATCTTTCAGGTCATTGGTTGCGCGATAATTGTGGCAGGTTTGCTTGGAGTGTCTTTACTCTTGGTAAACAAGGTCGTGGGTAATAAGGTTGGAATATTGCTCTTCGTAGCGTTTGTGGCCAGTGGATTGCTTTTGATTGTTCAGCATGGGATATTTCATGACAAGATAGGCGATCTCGCCGATGTCCAGGCCGAAGCTGAAACTGATGCGCGCCGTATCAAGGACATATTGACAGAGATTCAAAAGTATCGCGAGCAGGTCAGGGCACACAGTCACACGATCAACTTCGCGGCGAAGGAAGCAACTGAGGTGAGCCGACAGGTTGAACAAGTTAATATGCAGCGTGCTGAAATAACTGAATTCATGAAAAGGCTTTCGGTTGCTGTAGAGCAAGCGCAACATTCTGAGGATAAACTTGAAGCTGCAAACGCTTTTGCCATAACAGTGATCCGGGCTCAAAATGACGATAGAGAGGCATTCGACGAATTAGGCAGGCTCTCCAAAGATGGGACAAAAGATCTGAGTATGCTTGCGGCGCGGGCGTATGGCACGATAGTGGATGCCCATTCACAACCCTTCTACCTTAGTGGTTTCAATATCCCTTGGGGAGAGGGCATTGATCCTTCCAAGCTCTCTCTTGATGAACTTATTGTTCAATATGGCATGGCCGCAGCGTGGTTGCGACCTGGACTTATTGAGTTCATCTGGAAAAGAAATGATTTGCCAAAGAAACCCCGCCTCCAATTCTTAATAGATGTTATACGTTCAGACAGAAGCCTACGTGCAGTGGAATACGCAGGGCACTACTTTATGAAGGGGACACAATTGAAGATAAAACCGTTAGCGGTTGACCAGTTGATGGACTGGTGGGAGAAGAATAAGGATACCATTTCAAATCAGTAGTCCTGCAAGGCAATGTTGTAAAAGGCGAGATTTGATCTCGCATTTCACACCCCTACTTTTCGACTCCTTTCTGGCAACAACATCTTGCCATCAAGTTCCTCCGCCAGGATTCAGCACAGAGATTTGACATATGTCTTTCCATTTAAATAAGATGGTTCCATTCTGATGCCATTTCTAAGATCCTCGGGCCGAGATCTAATCACTATTCGGCTTCAAGCCAAAAGGAGTCTAATTCAACCTAAAGCGGTATGGCTGGGATGTACGAAGCTCAACTTCGATGGAAACCGGTAGCTGTCCTCCTGGGCCTCGCCCTGATTTGGGGGGCAAACATGGCGATCATAAAAATTGGGGCTCGGGAGCTGGCTCCTTTGTTCATGGCTGGCCTGCGATCTCTGGTGGCCAGCGCATGCCTTTGTGTTTGGATGAAGGCCAAGGGGATTCCTATCTTCCCCTCCAGAATTGTGGTTCTTCACGGAATTGTAGTTGGAATGTTTTTTGGTTCCGAGTTTGGCTTCATCTATGTCGGGCTGCAATACACCCTCGCGTCCAGAACGTATGTCCTCGTGTACACTGCCCCGTTCTTTGCAGCTGTGGGGGCTCATTTTTTCCTCGAAGGGGACCGGCTCAATGTCTGGAAGGCCACTGGACTTTTCCTGGCTTTTGCCGGCGTGGTTTCCCTGTTTATGAGGGGACTGGCCTCTTTTTCCATGAGCACTTTGCCAGGTGATCTAATGGGCTTGGCAGCAGGTGTCTTGTGGGCGGCTACGACGGTCTACCTGAAGAAATACCTCTCCCACCGGACCGTGCCCTTGCAGACGCTTTTCTACCAGGTTTTCTTTTCCGCGCCTTTGCTGTTCCTCATAAGCGTCGCGCTGGAGGATCCCATTTTGTCAGGATTTTCCTTTGTGACTGGATTCTCGTTGTTCTATCAGTGTATTGTTGTAGCCTTTATTAGCTATCTGGTCTGGTTTCAGCTCATCCACCGGTACTCTGTGAGTTTGCTCCATGCCTTTTCCTTTTTCACCCCGGTCTTTGGAGTGTTTCTAAGCGGGATTTTGATCTTGGGAGAGGTGATGACTCCGAACCTTATCCTGGCTTTGACTTTGGTGAGTCTGGGAATGATTCTCGTGAACAAGCAACCTCGGGCCAGGAAATGTGAAGGGCGTCCCCAAAATTCCCGCAATAGCGAGCGCATTCCCCGTAACTCTTTGCGGGGTTAGCGAGCGAATTATGAAATGCCAGCGTTCCTTACGGTCGCTGCGGAGCACTGCCGTCAGGCAGAACATTCCCTGCGGCTTGCCGGAGGGGTCTTCAAAATCCCAAAATTTTTGTTACGTATCGTTTTTAAATATGAAAAAAATTCGATTGGCAGCATTGCGAATCCCATTCCGTTGCATTATTTTTACGTAGAAAAAGGATCTTTGAAAATTTGCCCCTGCTGTGTTCGGGATGAACGGGATTTTCTCAGAAACAACACACATGGTGGACATAAACCTTTGAACGCTCCCGTGTGCAGGTTCTGTTTAGACGGAAAAGCCTAAAGGAGCTTCAAGGTCGATGACTTTGGAAAGGTTCGGGAGAAACTCGTACGGACGACACGTGTGGGGGCATCCTCTCACGCAATCGAGAACCGTAAGGAACGGCGAACTCATTTGGTTCTGTCGAATTACTTTGATGACCAAACAAAGGGTTGGGCGCCGACGCCGTTCCGGGTTCTCTAATTATAAACCTTCCCAGTGAACCTCGGTGAAACTTGATTGCCTTTTTGAGTAAAAGGCTCTTCACATTTCCACTTTTGGATTGGCTTTGAATGTTATATGGGCGGCAGTTGGGGAACGTCCATTGTATTATAGGTTTATTTTCTCCAATAGACTCAACCCTTTCTCTGCGACTATTTTTTGACCTCGCATAGCCGATTCGCTTGGCTCCATACCCAATAGCTGAGCCACATGCCTCACTACCCAGTTAAAATCATACCCCTGTGCTTCAAACTTGTACTTGCGCTCTAATTTTTCCTCAGCTCCCTTTAATACCTTTTCAACAAA
>JAFGFW010000112.1 GCA_016930875.1 Deltaproteobacteria bacterium
CCAGAAAAAGATAAAAAGAGTTGCACGGGGCATCTATGTAGGGGCGTAGTTGTCAAGCAGCCGATCCGAACATTGTGAAATAGGGCTCTGGAACGATCGTCTATCCCATGAGCCCTATCTCATTCCCTGGCCTCCTCTTGCTTCGAAGCCAAGTGGTCGGCGAAGAACCACGTCACGATCCACTCCAGAAAAGTCATGACCGGTTTCTCCTTCTGTTTTGGCCGCGGGAAACACACAGATTTACATGGACTGTTGTGACGCCGATACGGTGTCTTGCTTGGTCTGTCCGACCGAGCAAAAAACTGTTTTTGTCTGTGCCTGTCTGCGTCGGTCTATTGCAAACACCGCCCCAACCTGCATGCCGGCCAGCTTGAAATGCTTGACGTAATCCTCGATCAAAGACCGTTCCTTCTCATAGATGCTCGCCATTGCCATACTGGGCGATTCAGCTTCATGTCTCCTAGCCTTCGCCGATATCTCATCCCATATGGCCCCCTGGTCGGACCGGTATCTACCTGAATACCTGACTGAATCGTGGACTTGCCTGGCCTTTATAGCTCGAAGCCCAGAAGACATTATCCTTTTTTGGCTATGAAAGCGTGGTGTGCCGTAAGACCATCTTCCCTGTTCCACACAACTGACCGGAATCACCGTCGTGGATTTTGCTTGAATCAGAATCGTTGTGTTGACAATTCGATTCTGTTTGGCCCCAACCAACTCTTCGCCGTCCATGATCAGGATCATCTTTGGGGATTTATTGACGACCTTGAGTTCGGGAACGGAACCTGACTCGTCCACCTCAACTACTTCCATCAAACCCCTATCCAGCGCCTCATCCAGCGTGATGTAGTCTACAGCAGTGGCGTAGGGTGAGAGCAGCGGAAACACCGCCAGGTTTCGGTAGGATTGTTTCCGATCAATCTTGGCCTGTTCCAGGTAGTTCTTAATGACCTTTCCCATCACCATCGTCCCCCTTTAATCATATTTTATCTCTATTATACGGGTGATGTGTGACAGATGCGGTCACGGGTAGGAAAAAAATGGATTTCTTTGAGGTTTTTATGTGAGGATGGACAGAACGGCTTTAAGGGCTCTCTGAGAATATCAAACGCTTCCCATCGCCTCTTTTTAAAGCTGCTGTCCCTACGTTTCGTAAACTTCACGCACCAACTTGTGAAACCAGGGTGGCTTCTGCAGGAAAACAAAGATCAGAACGATGCCAACAATGGGAATCGGGATCACCGCATCAACGATAGACAGCACTGCAAGGATGATGAGAGATTGGGTTTTGAGTGTCATGAATCCTCCTTGTCCAAGTGCTCAACTGCTTGTGTTCAAGTCCGAAAGACCTCGGCATCAACCGCGACCGGCTTGTGACGGCTCCGGCTTGGGTCGGGCTTTCATGGCCATGACGTTATATACGGCCGGCAGGGTAAGTGCCTCATTCGGGTCGCATTCGTCCAGATGCGTGCCGGTGGCTTTTTCCCACCTCGCAATTTCTTCCGCCATCAACAGAATCACGTCACCGAGGTCTACTGTCTTAAAGACGTGACGCCATTCCGAGTTGTCAATGGGCAGAGCCACTTCCGGCAAAACCGAAAAGAGCACCTTGCTGGCCCCTACAAGGCCCATGCTGTGTCTACCCATACAAACAGGGAGAAGTGCTTTGAACATCCTCCAGAGTTCGCCGGCCACCGTCCTTTGGTCTAAAACGGAAATGGCTAGTAGGGCTCGCAAACGATTGCCTTTGTTCCGGTCGTCGACAAAATCACGTAACGCGACTGACTGTTCACCGATGTTCTTCCAACATTTAGATATTATCCTTTTGGGATCAATAACGCGGCCCTTAGAGTATTTGACTCCTTTAAAAGGGCCTGCCCGGCCCATCAGAAAGTTGGGCATGAGCATAGCCACATTCTGACGGAACGCCTTCTTATCAAGGCCTGCGTTCGAGTTTTTTATCGCCTTGGATACGGTCCTATTGTACCCTTTTCCAAAGTCCATAACGCATTTCTGGATAGCGTTGAAGGAGTATCGATCACCGTTTTTCTTAAACAAGATATGCATATCTAAGGAGACCCCCTATGAACCCGAAATGCCTCCTACCGGAAAACTCTCGACAGGCGACTTTCCTCAGGTATTTCCTTCATCAATTTAGCCAACTTCGTTAACGAGATATTACGCTGACCGTTCTTTTGCATTTTCTCCGTATCGTCCGACGCTAGTTTTCCGGGACCGTTGAAAATTTCCTTCGTATTTCCGTTCGGAAAAATTTTCATGACTATTAAATGTTGAGGGCAACTTCGAATGCCGATTGATTTTTTTTGAGTAGCCTTTATCTGGACTTTTCGCCCATCTTTTGCTTCTGCATCGTGGCCTTCAGCAGATGCCGTAACTAATTTCAAATCGTATTAGTATGCAGCTAAAACCTCGCCGATCCTTCCCACCAAGTGACCGTCTGGAGTAAAATGACGACCAGGAAAAAGAGCCTCAAGGCTATCTACAATTCCATGAAGTTCTTTTATAAGTTTTGGAATTTCCTGAACTGATTTCATTTCTTTGGCGGCCAATATCGGTTCGCTCTTGCCATTTTCGATTTACTGAAAGCTTAACCCTACAACGACGTTTACCACTCCGTCATTCCGGCCCGTCGAGAGCCTCAGGGTCGAACGACGAAAGCCGGAATCCAGTCAGA
>JAFGFW010000113.1 GCA_016930875.1 Deltaproteobacteria bacterium
CTGAAGAAATCCGTTTTAACGCCTCGAAAACCTCGGACAAGCCCAGGGCCAACTCCATGCTGGTGTTTTGGGATTCCTCTTCGCTCTCCCGCAGGGCCTCCTGTGTCTTCGCCATCTTCTCACTCAGCATAGCCACTACTATGGCGACCACTATGAGCATGAAAGCTCTTGAGTAATCATTTAACGTAGGCACCTGCACTCGCAGAAAAATGTGGCTCAAAATCAAAAGAGCTGCCAACAACACGGGTACAAGTAAGCCTTTTCTTTTCCACCAAAGACATGCCAATATGCTTGGAATATAGTAAAAATGCGTAACAACAGCACCAGTTCCGAGTACCGCATGAAAATAGTATGTCAAAAAGCAGGCGGTGGGCAGGAGGATGGCAATCAACGATAATTTGAATTTTTCGGATTGCAACCTCAGTACCGTTTTCATGATTTTGCCTCCTACTAACTCTGAATCGAATCTTGAATCTCGTTGACCCATAAGCCAATAAAGATTCCTAGCATATACTTCGATCTAATGCGTCGAGCGTTAGTCAGTCCCATATACACTCTTCCCTGCATTTTTGTCATGGATTCCGGCAGGTCTAGGACAGCAATTGAGTTTGTAACGTTTCCCCTCAAGCCAGGTGTCAGAAAGAGAATGTAACAGTAGCATTTTTAATTTCATTCAAGAATGTAGTTGCGCCTATTATCTCAACGCTTTCTCTGAAATCCTCTTTCTTTAAATCCTTTGCCTCCAAGGCCAGTCCGCATAAATATATCTTGCCACCCAGGCTCACCACTCCATCGTATAATTCAACTAAATCAGGCAATCCTTTGACTTTGCTCATCTTCTCCAGCTCTCCTTTTAACAGCGCCAGTGAACCAGCGGGTGTAAAAAATAAGACTAAGTCATCCCCGGACGCAACTGCTGAAGAACCAATGATGAAGGCTGGAAATACATTACTTGGAGCGGAACCATTCACTGTGATTGCTAGTTTAGGCATTATTTAATTTCTCCGATTACAAACACATCACCACAATCCGTTTATCTCCCTCGTCTACAATAATCGTGAAAACGAAGATGCCGAGTTATGTCCGTACTCCGACTTCAGGCAATTCCTAACAGTTGGTTCTGACTCCGTTGCTGAACGATGGTAATACTCTAGAATCTTATCTGGATCTTTTTCTTGTTTGCCCCTTCATCCTTTACCGAAAGGAAGACCTTGCCCAGCCGCTCGCACCAGGTGCGCACATCTTTCTCAAAGGTCGGGCAGTCTCCCAGGACTTCCAAAATATCACCTTGTTTCATGTCCGGGGCCTTCACGGCTATCTTCAGAACCGGCTGAGGGCACTTCATACCGAGGGTATCCAAAACTTCTACTGCCATGATCATTTCTCCTTACTTGAGGTTCTACATGAAAATGTTTGTTGGTGTTTCACCTCGTGACAATGATTTGAATGAGAAAACACTATACCGTCCTCCCGCAAGAATAATGCCAAAAATACTTGATGGCAGTACTCTTCTGTAATTCCATATAAAATTGAGAGTTCGTCGTTGCGGGATCGGGGCATCAAAGTGAGGGGTAACTGGATTAAGACGATCCTGATTTGTCACATTTTTGACGTTAGGCAACGGCAGGTTTAGATGCTTGAGCGCTGGTACGTACAGTGTTTCCGAGGTGGAAATGAGGTTAACTGATGAACTGGAGCGGAGGCAGGGCTAAAGAACTCACAAATATAGAGGGGAAAGCGGCTCTACGTGGATGGTTGACCTACACCATATGTTGGGCTCGATCTCGGAAGGCTTAGGATGAAGCTTGCCACGATCTTTCAGCCTTATTCCCTGATTTTTTTATAGAAAACATACCAAATCCCATTTGGGAATTAAAAAGGGGCTGTAGACATATCTGTTTGATATTGCTGTCAAAAAACATGGATTCTCAAAACACACAGTTCCTTGCAAGATCTCTGACCGCTAATTCGACGATTCTATCGCAGATTTGTTATGCCTATCGAAACCGCCAGAAACCACATTTCTGACCGCGCAGAGAGTCTCCCCGGTCCGATCCCATTTCCTGCTTTACACAATACCCCCAAATCGTATCAAGGCGTTGAACTCTCCTTCAAGATCTTGTCCAGCCTGTTGACGGAATCATCCGGGTCGGCGTCATCCTGAAAGATCCGCCGGCAGGTCGAATGGTCTCTCGGTCGAGCGTGACCAGTGCTATTGTCCTGCCATCAGCGGTCACACACTCAACTTCGAAGGCCTCGCCATGCCTGTAGCGGTGCACGACTGCTCCTATGTCGCATTATTTAAGCCCGTATCTGTCAATGTCATGCGTAAGAACGACCATATCCAATTCACTAATCACATATTTTGACGATCTGGGCCTCGGTTTGTGGATAAAGGGCGTCGATCTCTTCCTGCAAGGAGATGGTTCGCTGAATGGCTGTTACCACCCGGCAATAAGTCTTGATCTCATCCAAGGTGAGTACCCGGTCCCTGCGATCCTTGAGCCACTTTGCTAACACTTGATAGCCGCCGATCTGGTATTCCCACAGCTCCAAGGGGACCGGTTCGAAATACTGGGTTTTGTTGATGTAGACGCGATCCTCTTTGGGCTCATAGAAAAATCCCTTGCTTTTGGTTCGAGCGACACGGTTGTCTCCCTGGCCTTGGAAGCGGGCTACTGGTGGGTCGAGCTCTTTTGACCTCAGGAGATGCAAGTCCACCAGACGCCTCCCCAGCTTAGCCAAGGTTTTGAAGAGCGCAAAGTCTGTGGTGAAGGGGATTCGAGGGAAATCGATCTTGAGAAATTGTGTGTACTTCTCGCGATAAGTATCCGCATAAAGGACAGCGTAGATGTATCGGTTTCTTGGCCTCAATGTAGCCGGTAATCTGGTCTTGGCCGTTCCACACCCGGAAATCCGGATTGCCGGCCTCGGTCTTCTTCGGTAGAGTAGTTACGTGAACTTGGCTTCTGCCGCTGGATGCGGCGAACTGCTGAAGGAGCGTTTCCAGACAGGAGTAAAAGCTTTCCTCACGTGCGTCCCCCTGGATAGCGACATCGGTGACGGCCTTCAAGTAGCGGTTCAGTATCTTTTTCCTTGTCATAGAGCCTCAACTTAGGAGACATTAGCCTACCGTTACCGGCAGAAACGAAGTTGGGAAGTAATCCGGGGATTAGCCGTCTGCGCCGTATTGTCTGAAGTCGGCCGCTATTTTACCTTTTATACACGTCCTTTCTATGACGAACATGATAAATAGTAATGGTTTTCTGTTTCGTATCAATTTGATATATTATGTGATAGTCCCCACGGATGCGATGGCTTGCTTCAAATGAGGCCATCAGTCTTCAACCTTTTCTTAAGTTCGCCAAAACTAATAGTTGGCTCATCCTTTCGTTCTGCAATGACTGCCAGGTCATGAAGATCCTCAAGAAGTTCTTCATATTCCTCAAGGGGAAGGACAACAGCCGTTTTCTTGCCTGATGCATCCACTAAGAATTGTTTGTGTAATTGTTCCATTTTCCCTCCTCTAAAATAACAAGTGGTGGCCGATTTCAGATTCATCTTAATCAGAAGTTTAGTTCGTGAAGCCTGTTCAAACGTGAAGGATAACGAGACTCCGCTTCATGAAATCAACCTCGTGTCCGATAAACTATTATGAAATAATACCACATTCCTTTGCCCTTCAATAGATCGGCCTGCCACATTTCGGCGGAAGACTTCTGTTAAGAAAGTTCGACAGCATTTATAATTATAACGATTAAGGACAGTTGTCAATTCTTTCACGTGAGCGAACAGAGGTTCAGCGATTTTGGATTGCGGAATTAGAAGCCAAACTTCAAAAGTAATCGAGAATGGAATTGAGAAGAGAATGGGGACGAGAGAATGGAGAATGCCTGCGAGAAAGGGGACGCTGGGAAAGCGCTGGTTAAAAGCGGCATGGAGTAGGAGGTGAGTTTTCGTGTGATTGAAGTTGAAGACAAGTCCTCTGCGGAGTAAGGAGTAGGGTAGCGGCCGGCAAGGCCGCAGTCCAGCGGATGAAAGTTCCGCCATGTCAATTGCCCGAATCAGGCATGTAGCGATACCACAGTTCATGAAGGGAAACCTCATGTCCATTGCGTGGTGTAAACGGCCCGGCCGCCCTTAGGAGGATTCTAAGCGGTGGGTGCAACCGGGGGGTCTAGCAAGTATGGGAGCTTGAATCCGCCTGAGGCGGAACTGCAGCATCGAAAAACTCCGCGTCGTGGAAGTTGCATTGCGGCGAGAAATCAACGCGCCGAACCTGTCTACTCTGAGGTGAGGCCGAAGCTCTTCGGGAAGAAAGGGGTATATGCACCGAAGAGGCGTTGCGTGGTAGGGGTCCAAGCATCCATACAAGGACTGCGGAGATAACGCCGGGAAGGGCCATCTCCCAGCAGGGACTGGTAACAACCTGCAAAGACCCACTGACGAAGCTAAGGCTGAAGGAAGTGAGAGGGTTTTGGTCTGGCCCATGAGCCTGTATGAGCTATGAGGACAGGGTAATGCCTGTTTAGGTAGCAGTAAATGCTACGATAATAGGGAAGGCCTATTGGGGAAAGCCAAGGTCGCCAACCGGACTCGGGTACTGTTCTCAAGGCGAACGCCGCAAATCCGACCGTCCGGGATGAAAAGGGGGGCTTGCGGAAACGTGAGCTATGGTGGAACTAGGAACCCGCTGCACATACCGAAAGGGCGCCTGTCGGAAACTCTCCGCCTAATGTTGCGCGCGCCGTATTTCTATCCCGATCCCCAACTCCACCCATGAAGAGCAATCACCTTAAAGCATACCCTAACCCGGAACCGCTGCTGCTCGCTTTTCGGCAGAGGGAAAAACGCTAATTCTAAGACGAATGGAGGCATCACATGACAGTCTTCGAGGTTAAAGGCAACGTTGGCGACTCTGGCGAATACATACTGGGCGCTGAACAAACAGGAAGCCATGCATGCTATGTGATTTACGGCATGATGAAAGCGCATGAGAAGGGAAGGGAATTGAAACCAGGTAAAGGCCATGAAGAATTTTTTCTTGCAATCAAGGGTGATTTTGTGCTTACCGGTTACAATGAAGGAGTAGTTAAAGAGGGGCAGGCCATTCATCTTAGAGGAGATGAAACCGTCTGGCTCGAAAATGCCTCTGATTCAGAAGCAGTATATCTCATCTCAGGCGGTCATTCATATGGCGGACATCATTAGTCGAAGCTTTGCGCTTTGTTCTGCATTCAAAAACGATCTACCGGCCGCCTGTTCTTTCTTAACGCTCACTAATACGCTTACACAGTTACACGAATTAAAATTTGACCGCCGTTGAAGCTTGTATTAAGCTGTTTGTTTCATAACGCTAAAGTGATACAAAGAAAGGTATTTGTCATGCCAGCAAAGAAGAAGGAAACAGCCAAGAAAAAGAGAGCCACTGTCAAGGCCCCTGGCAAAACCAAGGGGACGGCAAAGCTCACTGCTGCCACCAAAACCACACCCACTAAGCAATCCCCATCTCGTGCCAGGGAAGAAGCGACCGGCTTTCCCGTCGTCGGCATAGGTGCATCTGCGGGTGGCCTGGAGGCACTTGAGACCTTTTTTACCCATATGCCCTCGGATAGCAACATAGCCTTTGTAGTAATCCAACATCTAAGCCCCAGGCACAAAAGCATTATGAGCTCCATTCTATCAAAATGTACAAAAATGCAGGTTTCAGAGCTGAAAGATAGTGTTCGCATTCAGCCAAACCGTGTGTATCTGAACCCTCCGAACAAGAATGTGGTGATCATAAATCGCACGCTCCAATTAATTGATCTCGTAAAAACCGATGGCATCAATCTGCCGATTGATTGCTTTTTCAAATCCATGGCTCAAGACCTGGCTGAGAAGGCAATCTGCATTATCCTTTCTGGCACTGCAACTGATGGCACCTTAGGCCTAAAGGCGGTCAAGGGCGAAGGTGGCATTGGCATGGTTCAGGATCCGGATTCTGCTAAGTACGATGGCATGCCCAGAAGCGCCATTGCTACCGGGATTGTAGACTTTATTCTGCCTGTGGAAAAGATTCCGGGTGCACTTGTAAGATACGTGAAGGCTCCCTTCATTCGAGTCCCCAAGAGAATCGAAGTCACTGATGACCAGTTCCCAGAGTATGTTCAAGAAATCTTTGCCCTGATTCGCAGAGCCACGGGACACGATCTTTCCCATTACAAGCAGACGACCATTCGCCGGAGGATCGAACGACGCATGGCTGTCCACCAGATCGATAAGATATCACATTATGTCAAATATTTACAAGAAATCCCGGCCGAAACAGATATCCTTTTCAAAGACATGCTCATCGGGGTGACCAATTTTTTCAGAGACCCTGATGCATTTGAGGTTTTGAAAGAAAAGGCGCTCCCTCCTTTGTTAAACGCCAAGCAGGATGATTTTCCTATCCGTGTCTGGGTTCAGGGTTGTTCAACCGGCGAAGAGGCCTATTCAATGGCCATTCTCTTGTCAGAAGCCATGGATATGCTGAAACAATCTTTTGATGTTCAGATTTTTGCCAGTGATATTGACGCCCAAGCCATAGAACATGCCCGTACCGGCATATATCCGGATAGTATTGCCGCAGATGTATCACAGGGGAGATTACGTCAGTTTTTTGTGAAAGAGGATAATACTTACAAGGCCAGGGAGCAGATCAGAGAGAGGATCGTGTTCGCGGTTCAAAACGTCATTAAAGATCCTCCATTTTCTAAAATAGACCTTTTGAGTTGCAGGAATCTACTCATCTATATGGATACGCAGTTGCAAAAAAAGGTATTGTCCCTATGCCATTACACTTTGAATCAAGGAGGGATTCTTTTCTTGGGCCCCTCTGAGAGCATCGGAGAGTTTACAGACCTTTTCTGGCCTGTTGATAACAAATGGAAGATCTTTAAACGCAAAGACGTTGTTGTCGAACGGCCCAGGGAGTATCCCGAGATGCCTTTTCACCATCGGCCTTCATTCGGTGAAGCCGAAGACAAGAGGGTGCCCGCCGAGGCTGATATCCATGAAGTGGCTGAAAGGGTAATCCTAGAAAACTATGCCCCGCCAGGCGTTTTAGTTAATGAAAGATACGAGATTGTTCATTTCATGGGTAAAACTGACATGTACTTAGAGCCTCCCACTGGCAAAGCTAGTTTTAATATAACAAAGATGGCCCGTGAAGGTCTACGATTCAAGCTGGCTACCGCGCTTAATAACGCTATGAAGCAGAAAAAGACCATCTCATATAATGCCCTGCGAATTAAGCACAATGGTAAGTATCGAATTGTTGACCTGACGGTCAGGCCCCTGACAGAGGCAAGCATTACACCAGCTTATCTGCTTGTAATGTTTGATGATAAGACACCTGCTGAGGAGCCTGCTGGGAAAAAGACCAAAAAGGTAGCCGAGGATGGCGCTGCCCCGGTCTTAGTAAGCCTTGAACGGGAGCTGGAGTCTACCAAGGAGCATCTTCAGGCGACCATCGAAGAGATGGAAACCTCCAATGAAGAACTCAAATCCACCAATGAAGAGTTGCAGTCGGTGAACGAGGAGTTGCAGAGCACGAACGAGGAACTGGAAACATCAAAAGAGGAACTGCAATCCACCAATGAGGAACTGGTAACGGTAAACACGGAACTTCAAAAAAAGGTGGAAGAATTGTCTCAAGCCAACAATGACATCCACAATCTGTTTGCCAGCACGGAGATCGGGACCATCTTTTTGGATACCGAGCTTTGCATTAAGCGTTTTACCCCTGCCATGACGCAAATATTTAATCTTATCCAGACAGATCTTGGTCGGCCCATCAGCGATATCACCACAAGAATCAACTATGACCAGACAGAAAAAGATGCAAGAGAAGTGCTCAAGACATTGGTTCAAAAGGAGATAGAGCTGCAAGACAGTCGCGGTGACTGGTTTTTGATGCGGATCTTGCCATATCGAACAACAGAGAATGTGATTGACGGGGTTGTTATTAACTTCGTAAATATATCAGAAATCAGGCAATCGAAGCAAGCCGCTCAAGAGGCTCTTGAATACGCACAGACTATTGTGGATACAGTGCGTGAGCCGCTGGTTGTGCTGGATGTTGACCTGCGGGTGATCTCGGCCAGCCGATCCTTCTACGAGATCTTCCAGGCAACACCAGAGGAGACCAATGGGCGGTTATTCTACGATTTGGGCAACCGAGAGTGGGACATTCCCAAGCTACGGGAGTTACTGGAGCAGATTCTCCCCAAGAGCAGCGTCTTTGACGACTTCGAGGTGGAGCATGACTTTGAGACGATCGGGCGCAGGGCCATGCTGCTCAACGCCCGACAGATGTGCATAGAAGCCAAGGAGACTCAGTTTATCCTTCTGGCCCTTGAGGACATCACTGAGCGCAAGCGGGCAAATGAATTGCTTCACTCTATCAACGAAGTATTCCAAGAAGCGATGACGTGCGAAACCGAAGAAGAATTGGGCAAGAAATGTCTTGCTGTGGCCGAGAAGCTGACCGACAGCAAGTTCGGTTTTCTCGGTGAACTCAACTCAGCGGGCCTTATGGATAAAATCGCGATCAGCGATCCAGGATGGAATCCGTGCGAAATGCCGGATTCCGAAGCTGTGAGAGCGATTGAGAATATGGAAATCCGCGCAATTGACCGATCAACAATAAGGGAGGGGAAGTCGCGGATTGTCAACAAAGATGAAATGGCAACGCATCCTGACCGGGTGGGCACCCTCGAGGGTCATCCCGAGACAACCGCTTTTCTGGGTGTTCCCTTGAAGCATGAAGGAAAGATCATCGGCATGATTGGCTTAGGCAACAAAGAATCGGGATATGACGCCTCTGATCAGGAAGCCGCTGAGGCCTTATCCGTTGCTATTGTAGCAGTGTTGAGGAAGAAGCGGGCAGAAGATGCCCTCCGAGAGGCCCAGGACGAGCTTATCCGCAAAGAGAAACTGGCCATTCTGGGACAGCTGGCCGGAGGTGTGGGCCACGAACTGCGCAACCCATTGACTGCCCTCAAGAACGCGGCTTACTTTCTGAATATGACCCTGAAGGAACCCGAGCCCAAGGTAAAGGCAACATTGGAGATTCTGAACAAGGAGGTGGGAACATCCGAGAAAATCATCAGTAGTCTTCTTGACTTTACTCGTCCGAAGGCTCCCACCATTCAGAAGGTTGACATCAACGAGATCGTTGAAGAAGCGCTGTCTCGCAACACCGTGCCGAAGAATATCGAGGTGGTGAGAGAACTGGACGATGGGTTGCCGGCCATCCCGGGCGATCCCGATCAACTCAGTCAAGTCTTTGGAAACCTTATCCTCAACGCAGCCCAGGCCATGCCCGAAGGGGGACGCTTGACGGTCAAGTCTCAAGTGGAAAGCCCGGAACAAGTGGCCATCCGCGTGGAAGACACCGGTGCCGGCATCCCTGAGGAAAACCTCGCAAAGGTCTTTGAGCCGCTCTTTACAACTAAGGCCAGGGGCATTGGTTTGGGCCTGGCGCTCACCAAGATCCTGGTTGAGAGGAATGGAGGCACCATCGAGGTAGAAAGTGAGGCAGGAGAAGGCACCACCTTCACAGTCGGACTGCCCTTAGTCGCAGGAGAAGGGAACCAGCATGGAAGAGAAAGCTACCATCCTGATCGTGGATGACAGGGTCAGCGTACATCAGACCATGTCCTTTATCCTGGGAGCGAAGGGCTATGGAGTAACCACCGCGCAGGATGGGCCTGAGGCCATAGGAAAGGTCAAAGAGACGCCCTTTAACATAGTCTTCATGGACATCAAGATGCCCCTCATGAACGGCGTGGAGACATACAGAAGAATGAAGGAGATCAGGCCAG
Source organism: Deltaproteobacteria bacterium (assembly GCA_016930875.1). NCBI lineage: Bacteria > Pseudomonadati > Myxococcota > Myxococcia > Deltaproteobacteria bacterium. The sequence goes on from JAFGFW010000113.1 coordinate 9,852, forward strand.
AGACTGCGGTTGTGATGATGACCGCCTATGCCGTAGAGGACCTGGTTGCCGAGGCGCTGGCAGAAGGAGCCTACGGAGTCATTTACAAGCCTCTTGATATGGAAAAGGTGTTTGCAATCATCGAACAAGCAAGGGCCGCCCAGCGTGGGGCTTTCATTCTGCTGGTTGACGACGATCCAGGGATCTGTGCCACCTTGAAATATGTCTTGCTTGAGAAAGGCTACAATGTAGCCATCGCACATACTGGCGAAGAGGCTGTTGCCATGGTAAAGAAGAGGGCCCATGACATCGCCTTCATCGACATGAAGCTGCCAACCATCAATGGCCTGGAGACCTATCTGGCCATTAGAGCGATCAGGCCAGAGGTGGTGGCCGTCATGATCACTGCATACCGGCAGGAAATGGCCGACCTGGTGCAAGAGGCCCTGAACAATGATGCGTATGCTTGCCTTTACAAACCCTTTAAGATGGAAGACGTAATCAGGTTAGTCGATGAGATCCTGAAGACCAAACACTTCACCTCCCTTGCATCACCTAATATCCGGTAAAGATCATGACAAAATTCAAGAATGCAAGATTGTGTTTTGCGTTCTTGCTGTAATACTCCCTGATATTCGTAGTTAGTTTAGTCCCGCCAAAGCATCTCCTTTAGCTAAAGGCTTCTTCAACCATGCCGCATGATAGCCAATTCTTTGACGGTATTTGCGATTGGCAGCATAGCCACTGACCTGAATGGCTAGTATTAACCTGTTGAGTTTACTATATTAGTGGCGAATCTCAAGCCTTGTTTGTTGCTTATGGCACGGAAATTGCTTAAAAACCCTATCTAAAAACAAAAGTTGCCTAATCTTTGAACTTCGAACTTGTATTAAGCTGAAGATTTTCAGCTAGCTGTCAGTAAATCAACTAAGGAGGATATTTCTGCTGTGACTATCGCTAAAAAGACACTGTCCGTTGCTCAAGTTGCATGGTTGTGTGGGGTTGCCCACAGCACAGTGGGTTATTGGATCAGAACAAAGAAGCTTGCCGCCATTCGTGCAGGCAGGAACTACTCAGTTTCGCTTGATGACCTCTTCCTTCTCATGCAATCCACCGGGAGGAAGATGCCCGAAGAGTTGTTATGCAAAGACGGCCAGGTTCCGCGTTTCAGAACCATGCCACAGTGCTGGCAATACTGGCAAGATTCTGAAGAGAAGAATTGCCAGGAGTGTGCGGTGTTCGTCAACAAGCTCAACGTATGTTTCACAGCCAATGGAAGCAATCACTTGAATTGCAAAATGTCATGCGGTGAGTGCCAATATTATGTGGAGACCTATCTTCCCCGGATGCAGTTCATCCATCAGATCCGCATTCCTGCTGCAATTTACAGGGGTTTTCACGTGTGGGGAGGCAATAAGTATTTTTCACAACTGTGCGGCATTCAACGCAAGCATGTGCCTGGCATGGGTGTTGAGCGGATAGTGCATCCTGATTCACTGGAAGAAGTAATTTCCAACATAAAGATGAGAGCATTGAAAGACCCTTCGCTTTCGATGGGATACAGCATTTTCTTGAAGGATAACAAACACGGTAAATTAAAGGTAAGGATTGGGGTTTACCCTCTTGATGAACCCCCAGGAACCCATCTTGTGGTCGGGGAACCTCAGGAGGGTGAGTAGCGAGGTGGAGAAGCATGCAGGAAAACGGCAAATCCAGCATACTGATCGTTGACGATGACGAGAGCGTCCGCGAAACTTTGGGGTTCATATTTGGCAGCAAGGGCTATAGGGCTGAGATGATCGGGACCGGGCGCCAGGCATTGGAAAAAGTACAGGAGCAAGCCTTCGATGTAGCTCTTCTGGACATTAAGTTGCCTGATAAAGCAGGGACAGAACTGCTGAAGCCCTTGAAGAAAAAGTGCCCTGAGATGGAGATGATCGTAATCACCGGCCATGCCTCTCTGGGAACTGCAGTCAAGGCCCTAAATGAGGGAGCGTCAGCTTACATAACAAAGCCTTTGAACATGGACGACCTGACCTCTAAGGTCGCAGAGGTCGTTGAAAGGCAACGCCTGCGAAAGGAGAATGTGAGGCTGTACCAGAAGGCTCAGAAAGAACTGGCAGACCGCAGGCAGGCAGAAAAGGCACTGCGGCACAGTGAGGAACTGATCAGGGCCACGCTTGATGCGACCGCGGATGGCATCCTTGTCGTGAATGAGGAAGGGCATGCTACCCACATGAACGCACGTTTTGGTGAGATGTTGCATATACCGGAAGAAATTCTCAACACAAGGGACGACAGGCGCTTGCTCAACTTTGTTCTGGATCAGTTGATGGATCCACAGGCGTTCCTTTCAAAGGTTAAGCGGCTATACCAAACAGCGGAAGAAGACTTTGATACGCTCTCGTTCAAAGACGGTCGGACTTTTGAACGATTTTCGTTGCCGTTAATTCTGGACGAGAAAGTTGCGGGGCGGGTCTGGAGTTTTAGAGATGTCACGAAGTCGAGGCGGGCGAAGGAGGCTCGAAAGGCCTTGATAGCGGAAATGGAGGCTAAGAATGCCGAGTTGGAGCAGTTTACTTACACTGTCTCCCATGATTTAATGACTCCGCTCATAACAATAAAGGGGTTCCTTGGCTTGCTCGAAAAGCACATGAACTCAGGTAAGGTGGAACGGATAAAGGGAGACATCAAATGCATCTCGGATGGTGCCGACAAGATGGAGTTGTTGTTAAAACAACTGCTGGAGCTGTCCCGCATTGGTCGTTCTATGAACCCGGCGGAAGCCGTACCGATGAATGAGTTGGCGCAGGAAGCGGTGAAGATGGTATCCGGCCATCTCAAAGAGCGGGCCGTGCAGACAGATATAGCTTCTGATCTACCTGTGGTTTACGGAGATCGAATTCGTCTCCAGCAAGTGTTTCAGAACCTGATAGACAACGGCGTCAAATATATGGGTGATCAACACGAGCCGCGTATTGAAATTGGGGTCCGCTGTGATGGCCGAGAGACGGTTTTATATGTCAGGGACAACGGGCTGGGCATTGACCCTAAGTACCACGAGAAGATCTTTGGCTTGTTTGACAGACTCGATCAAAAGACCGAGGGCAGCGGAGCGGGTCTGGCCATCGCCAAGAAGGTTGTGGAGGTGCATGGCGGCCGGATCTGGGTTGAATCGGACGGCATTGGACAGGGGAGCACCTTTTGCTTTAGTTTTCCGTGTGGAAGTCAACCAAGTGACGGGAAGGGCTGTGAAGATGGATGAGAAGCCGCCGGTCATCTTGCTAGTTGATGACGACCGTGATCACGCCGAATTGATCAGGGAAATGTTCCGAGATCACCAGGGGGCAAACAGAATCTATCATGTCTCTGACGGCGAGGCAGCACTGGATTATGTGTTCCGGAGAGGCGACTACAGCGAACCCGAGAAGAGTCCCCGGCCACACCTTATTTTGTTGGATCTACACCTTCCTACCATTGGCGGCCTGGAAGTGCTTAAACAAATCAAAGCCGCAGAGGAGCTACGCCGCATCCCGGTAGTAGTACTTACTACCTCTGAGGCAGAAACTGACGTGGCCGCGGCCTATGATAACCACACCAATGGTTACCTGGTTAAACCGGCTGACTTTGAAAGGTTCACCCAAATGATCAATGAGATTGGCTCCTACTGGTTAACATGGAACCATACGGTAGTGATTAACAACAAACAAGCTCGCCCGTGACCTGCTGGCATCAATCTTGATACACCGATGAATGAACCGGCCCACATACTACTGATAGAAGACGAACAGGCTCATGCTGAGCTGGTACAGCAGAGCTTTGAATTCGACGCCGACCGGTTTTATCTCACAGTAGTGTACAGCCTAGATGAGGCACGGGAAGTGCTGGCAGGATTTCAGCCTGACCTGGTCATCACTGACTTGATGTTGCCGGATGGCTTGGGGACAGAACTCCTGCCTTCCGAAAAGGAGAGCCTTTCTTTCCCAGTTATAGTGATCACCAGCTATGGGGACCAGCAGGTGGCGGTTGAGGCAATGAAAGACGGGGCCTTGGACTATGTGGTCAAGTCTGAGGCAACTCTGGCAGACATGCCACACATAGCCGAGCGAGGCCTGCGTGAGTGGGGTCATATCATCAGCCGGAAACGGGCAGAAGAAGAATTAAGATCGGCCAATCGAAAAATCCTGGAGCAGCAGAAAGCGCTTATTGAAGAAGAGCGGCTTAAGGTGCTGCTTCAGATGGCCGGAGCCACAGTCCATGAGTTAAATCAGCCGTTGATGACCCTTTTGTGTGGCATTGAGCTGATGATGGCAGGTAAAGATGACCCTGACAAACTGGCTCATTACGCGGCCAAGATAGAAAATGCCGGGGAACGAATATCTGGTATAGTAAAAAAGATTCAGAACATTCGTCATTACGACACAAAGCCGTATGCTGGGACCTCTTCTATCATAAACATTGATCAAGGAATAAAGCTCCTTTCAGTGGAAGACGATGACGGGGATTTTGAAATTATCAAGGATATTCCAGATGATTACAACCAAATTGGACTGTCCAGGGCAAGGGGCATTAAAGAGGCCTTGGAGGTATTGGAAAGCGACGAGTTTGATCTGATCTTACTGGACCATATTCTTCCGGATGGCAACGGTCTGGACTTCCTGACCAAGATGGGCGAGAAAGGGGATGAAATACCCGTAGTGGTTATCACCGGCAAAGGAGATGAAATGACCGCCTCGCAGCTTATTAAGGCCGGTGCCTCTGACTATCTGCTAAAACACAAGGTTACCAAAGACTCCCTTTCCAGAAGTATCAATAAGGCGCTGGAGAAGTCCCGTCTCAAGAGAGAAGTCAAGATGGCTCACAAGAAAATGGCCGAGGTGTCCACAAGAGATGACTTGACAGGGCTTTGTAATCGACGACATTTCATGGAGACCCTGGAAGGTGAGGTAGCAAGGGACAGCACAAATCAGTCTTCTCTGGTACTGTGCATAGTGAACTTGGATGACTTCAAAAGAGTCAACGATACTTATGCTTATTCTGCTGGGGATATGGTTTTGGTTGACGTTAGCAAGATGCTCACGGAATGCTTTCGAGCCAGTGATTTGATATGCCGTTATGGAGGCGACGAGTTTGCAGTCATATTCTCTAACGCACAGCTCGAAAAGGTCCGCACGGCATGTAAAAAATTCAGGGAAATGGTGGCATCACACGAGTTTGAATACAAGGGATCTGAATTTCATGTCACGGCAAGTATTGGCATCACGTTGCATGATAGCGCCATGAATCAGTCTTTTGTCGACTTAATTGCCGTGGCAGAGCATGCTCTCTATCAAGCTAAAGAGGAAGGGCGAAACGCGGTGGTTGAATATACTCCCAGGAAAAAGGGACAGAAACCGAAATTCGGTGAGGTCCTGATTTCCCACGGTTACGTAACGGAGGGAGAACTCAAGAAGGGGTTGTCGGAACAGAGGTTGCGGCTGGGTGCACTTTTGGTTCAGGTGGGCCGTATCACGACTCAACAGTTAAATCAGGCGCTGGAGTTACAAAAGAAGCTCTCCAGCAAGCTGGGTGACATACTGAAGAAGCTGGGACACGCAACGGACCAAGACATCAGGTGGGCTTTGGACAAGATGAAGAGAAAGCTGGGAGAGATCTTGAACGAGAAGCAAGTTCTCACGGATTATGAACTGCATCGGGCATTGACCATGCAGCAGTTTGAATCAAGGCGGCAACAATGAGCACGGACGATAGTAGGGGTCGGGATAGAAGTGCGACGCGCACAAGGGGAATAGGGCATAAATTAATAAGTAACTTTACATAGTGGGTGATGATCTGAGATCCATGATTTGGCTAAACGGCTTGGAATGACTCGA
>JAFGFW010000114.1 GCA_016930875.1 Deltaproteobacteria bacterium
CAGGGAGAAAACCTGGCTTCCATCCCCTCCTGTGTTAAGAGGCAAAGAGCACGTCTGAAGGTCATCTATGGAAATCTTGTAAAGAAGAAAAACCTCGTTGTGCAAGGATCTGCTGAGGCACCTTCTGCCGAGGAGGTAGAGCGACGGGAAAAAACCGTAACTAAATTTGGACGAAGAGTGCCGGACCTAAATCTGCGCCAAAGGCCATCTGAAGCCTAAAGAAATTCAGAGCAGCAATGCTTCTGCCTTCGGCCGTTTGCATGTCTACACTACATCTTGTGTCCTCAATAAATAGGTTCATCGGAGGCTTGTTTTGAACACAACTATCCATCATATGAATTCACCTCTCGGAATCTAGCAGCAAAAATATCCACACGGCTCCACAGGCGTGTAATGCTTCCCTCCTGTTTAGATATCCGTTTAAACACGATTCGACTTTGAAGATCCCAAAAACTAAATAGTGCCAAGTATCTTTAATGCTGGTTAAGGCAGGAATCTTTGCGATTGGGTTTTGATATTTTTGTTCTGACATGGGTGGCCACCAGAGTTTGGCGTAAATTTCCTTTCCTCCTGCAGTAGACTTGGCGCGTATTGCGCATGGTTTTTCAAAACACTGGCCGTCAGGGGCGCCATTTGAAGACAAAAGTTATTGAAGTCTTCAGGCATTTTGAAGGCTCTTGAACAGATCGAATGCCTGTTTTGGCGTGACACCATCGTGGACAACGGCGTTTAGCGCCCTCATCATGGCTAACGGGTGTGGGTTTTGCCAGACGTTTCTTCCTAAGTTGACCCCAATGGCGCCCTTCTGCATACCATCATAAACAAAGTCAAAGACTTCCAGCTCGGTCTCGCATTTTGGTCCACCTGCCATGACTACCGGTACCGGGCATCCATTGGTCACCTTTTCGAAGTCTTCGGCGCAGTAGTAGGTTTTTACGAGCTTTGCGCCCAATTCAGCCGCGATACGGCAGGACAGGGCCAGGTAGCGTGCGGTTCGTTTTTCGAGTTCTTTGCCGACTGCCGTAACAGCCATAACCGGTATTCCATAATCTTCACACTCATTGACCAATAAGGCCAGGGACTCCAGGGCTTGTTTTTCGTAATCACTTCCAACAAAAATGGAAAGCCCCACTGCCGCCACGTTGAGCCGGATCATTTCTTCTACGGAGGTGGTTATGATTTCGTCGGAGAGGTCTTTGCCGATAACACTGGTGCCCCCCGAAACCCTCAAGATGATTGGCGTGTCAATGTCAGGGGCCACGCAGGTGCGTAGAACCCCTCTGGTCACAAACAGACCGTCGGCATAAGGGACAAGGTCTCTGATGGTTTCGCCAGGTCTCTCAAGACACCTGGTGGGGCCCTGGAAATACCCATGGTCTATGGGAAGAAACTGGCAGTGTCCATCCGGCTTGATCAGCCGGGACAGGCGATTTCTCATCCCCCAGCCAATGTTATCAGCCCCCTTGATGGACTTCTCATTGACACTCGCATCCTCCCATGCCATCTCTGACACATCCCTTGCTTCCAAAATTTCTTCTGCATCCGGCATAGTCTTTTCCTCCTTCAACCATAGATTCCAGGATAATGCTTTTGGCTCAAATAGGAGTATATCTCTTGTTGGAACTTCCTCAGGAATAACCGCCAGATACTAGATACTGGTCACTTGATACTGGATAAACCGTACAATTTCCAATCCTTAATCCAGTATCTAGCATCTAGAATCCAGTATCTGTCTGGAATAGAGCACGAACTCGCACTTTCTGACAAAATCGACAACCCCAAAATTTTTTTCTGAAGGACTATAGTTCAACCGATCAGATTGGAGGTCACTATCTTTGTGGTTCGATGATAACCTTAATCGAATCCCTGGCCTCGGCCACCAATTTAAAGCCTTTGCCCGTCTCTGCCAGGCTCAGCCGATGTGAAATCATCTCACTGACGCGCACACGGCGAGCACGAATGAGCTCAAGGGCGGTTACGTGATCCGCTGGGCTTCCCGCATAGGAAGTCATAAGGACAACGTCGTTTCTAAAGAAGAGATCGTTGATGGATACCGGAACCTTAACGCCAGGATCCGTGGGAGCAAAAAAAAGCACTGTACCTCCCCGTTCCACCAGTTGGAGAGCCTGCAAATTCGCCGACACAGCGCCGGTACATACCATCACCTTGTCTGCCAGCCAGCCATCATTAATCCGACGTACCTCAGACACAATATCTTCCTTGGCATGAATCGTTGCGTCTGCTCCAAACCTCTTGGCCGCTCTCAAGCGGTCCTCGCTGATATCCGTGGCGACCACCCGGGTTGCACCAAGAGCACAGGCAAGCTGAATGTGGAGCAGGCCCGCTATGCCGCTTCCGATTACCACCACCGTGTCACCAGGCCCAATCCCTGCTGTCTCTTGTGCACGCCACACACAGGCGAGCGGCTCTGCGAAACTCGCCTCCTCAAAGGATACTCCATGGGGAATGAGATATACGCCCCGGTCCACATTGATCGCAGGCAATCGCACATATTCAGCAAAGCCCCCAGGATCAAAATTAGTTCGGCGAAGCGTATCACACACCGTGTGATGTCCCCTGAGGCAGAAACGGCAGGTGTTGCAGGGAACGTGGTGCGACGCAACCACCCGATCTCCTTTCTTGTATCTATTAACTCCTTCCTCGACTTGGACCACTTGTCCGGCAATCTCGTGGCCAAGAACCAGAGGCGCCTTTTTGATTCGGTACCATTCCATTACATCGCTGCCACAGATGCCGCTGGCCTCTATACGCACCAGGAGTTCACCCCGGCCGATTTCTGGAGTGGGGATTTCCTCTATCCGGATATCCTTATTGTTGTAGTACATGGCTACGCGCATGTCTTATTTCCTCTGGTGGACCTGTGGCTTGAAGCTTTACCGGCCTGTGTTATACCCGCAAAGCACTCTCGAAAGACATAACTTTTCGTGTGTCTCTGATTATAACGCTTCTTCAGCAATTGAAGCCACCACATCAACCTGATTTCTGAATTCTTCCGGCGCATTCAGGAACTCCAAGCCAAGTGTGTCGTTGTCTTTCGACCGTTTGACGCAACGTATGATACATAGAATATCATATTCTAGGTTATCTGTTGGCATATCAAAGGATATGTTCACCTCTTCACCCACATTCCACGCGGTTACTTGCTTTAGCTTGACCAGGCAGCCCGACTTGCTGAGGTTCACGACAGTACCCTTGAATAACTCCAGAATCTCACTGCTTTCAGACCCGAGATCGGCCGCAAAAAAGGTTGTGTAGCGAGGTTCCTTGCGGAGTTCGACGCTTTCCACAACATCCGGGTAACCGAACAGGAGCAAAGGAACCATGGTCTGGATTTCCCTGAAAAGATGTGCTGTGAAACCGTAAACCCTTCCTCGGCTGATATAGATTACGTTATATGTCGCCCCGCTTTCGAGTTTGAGTCGAATACCGTTTTCGTAGGGACAGGTTGTCAGGAAGAACTTGCCGGCTATCCATCCAACGACCTTTAGCGGATGCTTGATATCTTCAGTTTCAGCTCTTCGCTGCAAGAATATGGTCATGTCGTGTCTGAGTATTTGACCAAAATGTGTCAATATTTCAGAAGCTCGTTCGCCCGACACTGGATGCTCCTTTCTGGAAACTATTCGAAATCCTCTTCCCCGAAGACCTCAGCCTGATACACTTTTACCTTTGTTTTCGGGTCTTGCCATGCCTTTGAGGACATGCCGCCTTTAAGACAGAGATGCTCAAGAAACTGCTCTTTGTCTGGAAGCTGCTTCCAGACCTGGGGAAGAAAGGTCGATCTGTTAGGGCCCCTCGAGAGAATGACACCGTGAACGAGGGGCTCAAGTTCACTCTTGAGATCCTCTCCATCCTTGAAGTTGAGTTTTTCCGGTACAGTCAAGACACTGACCTCAATGTCTATCTCAGAGAGTTCGTCTGCCTTCAAGGAGGAAAATCTCGGATCTCGAAAGGCAGCGCTTTGAGCGTTTTCTTCCACGCATTCCACAAGGGATGAGACAGGCTCAATGGTGCCTATGCATCCTCGAAGTTGGCCATGTTTGTGCAGTGTAACAAAGCAGCCTCTCTTTTCTGTCAATGCTGGAGAAGACAACCCAGGCCTTTCCACCTTGGCGCCTCTTACAAGCTTTGCCTCAACGGCAGAACGGGCAAGCCTCAGGAGGGCCTTTCTGTCCTGGGCAGACAGGTTTGCTTTCATTTTTGTTGATCCCTCCTTTCTGTCTACAAAGGCGATGCTCGCGTAACCGACCACACGGTTTCTGCCTCCTGCGGTGTCGCCGGAATTCTTGTAATCAATAAATATGCCACCCCAGCCTTTAGCCTTGGCAATATGCATGAGAGTCAAAACAGCCTGCTTGCCACAGGCCTCGCACAGAGGCATGTCAGAAAATATGAAGCCGGTGATGGCTTCAGTGCAGATTCGGTCCAGGGTGACAGCCGTGTCGTAAGAATAGAAGTGGGAAAGATCCGAACTGGCCACAACCAGAGTGTCTTCATCAATATGCTGGACGAGCGCGCTAGCGAGGGCCTCTGGGTCTGAGCTGTTTGTCAGGATAGGAACGATTTCAAAATCCCCCAGCATCACTTGCAGGAAGGGGAGTTGAACCTCGAGGGAATGTTCCCTTTCGTGAGCTTGAGGGACATATTCAAAGAGCGGCAGTTTTCGGAGGGTGAAAGCAAGCTTTGCCAGGGGGACTTGTCCCAGTGGTGTTTGGTAAGCCTTGACGTTAGGAATGGATGCATCCCTCAAAGGGGCCCGGTGGCTGGGGCCAAGAAGTATAACCGTCTTTGTAGCCGGGTCTATCTGTGTGTATCCCGCAGCAGCCACAATACCTGAATAGATATATCCCGCATGGGGAACAACCAGTCCTCGGATTTTTCCCGCAACCTTAATGCCTGAGGCATCTTTCAAGAGGCTTCGGACTGTCTGTCCAAGCTCATCGTGCTTTTTAGGATAGAATAGGCCGGCTACAGCCGGTGGTCGCACTGTTGTGCTGGTTTCGTCAGAGGCGCACAAGGATTTCCACGTCCAACCGATTGCCAATGCCAGGATAAGAGCGATGAGTCCGAGTCTTTTCATTATCATCATTGTCAATCCCACGTGCCGCTAATGGGGATTCCGCAAAACTTGCATTTTCCCTTGTCTATCAGGTTTGCTACAACCGTGTAACCCCTTCTTTGAACCACAGTACGCCTGCAGTTGGGACATATGGTCTTGTCACACCCACCAGGCACATTGCCGATGTAAACGTGATTGAGACCTTCTTTCAAAGCTATCTCCTTGGCCTTTTCCAAGACCTCCACCGGCGTGGGCGGGAGACGGATAAGCTTGTACTGGGGAAAGAATCTGGAAAAATGAAGGGGATATTCAGATCCAAGGTTATCCAGAATCCAGCCGCACATTTTTTTTGTCATTTCCAGATCGTCTGTGTAAGTGGGAATGACCAGATTGATAATCTCCATCCAAACCCCTCGTCGGTGAAGGGTCTTGAAGGTTTCAAGGACAGGCTCAAGATGCCCGCCGTTTAAGTCCCAATAGATCTTGTCTGAAAAACTCTTGAGATTCACACTGGCCGCATCTATCACATCACATAGCCTGTTCAGGGCGGCTTGACTAATGTATGCATTGCTTACCCAGATATTCTTAATCCCCACCTTTTTCGCCTTGGCCGATATGTCGACCATGTATTCATAAAACGTCGTGGCCTCAGAATAAGTATAAGCAATGCTTTTGCACCCGTAACCGGAAGCCATCAACACGACTTCGTCCGGAGACATATTCTGATTGCGCGTCTTGTCCGGGCTTGTTTGAGATATCTCCCAGTTCTGGCAGTTCAGGCAGTGGAAGTTGCATCCGGCTACTGCAAGAGAAAAGGCCTTGCTTCCGGGATGAAAATGCAGCAGCGGCTTTTTCTCCACAGGGTCAACATGGACAACGCAAGGGTTTGCATAAGAAATGCTATAGAGTTTTCCCCCTATGTTCACCTTGGTCAGGCATCTTCCGCGGTTGCCGGGAAGGACCACGCATTCGTGGGGACAGGTGTCACACCGCACCTTGCCATTATCGAGTTGACTGTAAAAATAGGCCTCCTTTACATGTGGGTCTGTGGGAGAAAAGTCCTCTTTGGCCCATGCAAAATGCCACGGAAGGACCAAAGCGCCACAGGTTGCGCAAAATGTGGTCTTTATGAAATCTCTGCGGGATGTTTCCATGGGCATTCCTTTGAAAATAGTTTCTAAGGCCATCGCGACACAATATTGAGACCAAAGCTCAGGCCCTTAAGCACAAGGACTGAGATCAATACGCCAATAATTCCAATTTTAGGAAGAAACAGCAGTCCTGTCAATATAGTACCGCAGGCAGCACCCGCAAGATCTGCCACATAGAGGCGTCCCGTGATTTCTGCCTCGCTCCCATGGGCCAAGCGGGAGGCAGCCGAGAACTGACACCCGGCCGCAAAGGCCACGCAAAAGATCAGAGACGGAATCACTACGTACTGCATGGCAAACAAATAGGCCTGGCTTTTTCCGCCAATCCCACCCGCACCCGCAATGCAGGCCAGCGCCGCCAACAGAACAAGGCCGGAGTCTGTGACAAGGATCTGCCAGGAGTTACTCCTTCTTATCCTTCCGGACATAAAGGCCCCCAGTGCAGACCCTATCATAAAGAGGGTGATAAATATGCAGATCCGCAAATATACATAGCCGTATATGACCTGAAAGAGGAGGAGAAGGGACAATTCAAAGGCCATGCCTGCGTATCCTGAGGTCATGATTGTAAAACCGATTACGTTCCTGCGGCATGAAAGGGCCGCAAATACCAAGATCAATACAAACATGACGTAAAGAAATATCTTTTGGCTCCCGGATTTTTTTAGCCACATATCCATGAGGTGTCCGAAGGCAGCAGGAGACAGGTCTCTGTTAGGCGGGAGGGCTTGTTCAGCCAGGAGACGGCTGAGAACGTCCATGCGGAACGGATCGGTTATGGTGGGGAGCTCATAATCTACCAGACGCCTGGTGGCTATCTTGCGTTTAGCCAGTACGTCTGCGATATTGGTCGTTAAACGAGCATCAGAGGCCAGATAGTGGTGGGTAATTCCAGGAAAGACGAGCAGATGCCTGAAAACACTTTTCAGGGCCGCGTAAACGGATCGGTTGACGGCCATCCCCTTTTCTTCAAGGTAGTTTTCAGCACCTATAAGCGTAAAGGAAAAGACTCCTTCCGGAGTTAGGATCGATTTTACCTCACGAAAAAACTCCTGGCTGTAGAAGCGGTTGAGTTGCGCATTTTCCGGATCTGGAAGGTCGATAATGATGGCGTCATATTTTGTTGCTGCTTTTTTCACAAAAAGGCGGCCGTCACCAACATGGACATGGACAAAGGGATGGGAAAGGCTGCAGCCAATAAGGGTATCCAGGTCAAGGATAGCAGGATCGAGTTCCACGTAATCTATGCGGTTTGGTCTGTGCTCGGCGATTTTCTGAATGGTTCCAAAGACGCCCCCGGCAATCAAAAGAATATTGGATTTTTGCTCAACCTGGCAGAGCGGAAGATGGGCCACGGCCTCCATGTCAAGATTCCCTGTTGAGAACAGGGGGATGGCGTCTTGGAGGACATTGATCTGCTGATCGGTTTTAGAAATCGTGAGCTGCGCAAAGGGCGTATTTTTATGCACGATGACCTTTTGACCGGGAAAACGCCAGGAAAGAGTGGACATATGAAGGGGCCTGGCTGTCAGCATGCCTAACCCCAGCACCACCAAGACGGGAATTCCCGCATATGAGGTCATCACGGCTGCGGCAAGGAGGTTCAGCAACCCAAGGCAAACCAGGCTGTCCCAGTGGGAAAGGGTATAAACAAAGACGAGGCTAAATATGAGCCCGCCGGCAATATCACCAATGGTGTCGGCAATATATACCTTGCTTGTGGTCTCCTTGCCTTGAAGGAGAGCCCCTGCTACGGGTATCATCGCACCTGCTACAAGACAATAAGGCACGAGGATCGAGGCGCTCGAGAAAATGGCCGAAGTCAAACCGAGCATTTCACCCCGGACCCAAAAAAGAGGAAGGGCTCGAATAGCCGCAACCTGGGCAAAGGGTATAAGCGCTATGAGGAGATGACCGCAAAAAAGCGTTCTTTCCGGCCTTCTCGTCTTTGCCAGCGGTATGCCAAGGGCGCTGCCAAGGCCTGTAAAGAGAAGCCATACACCAAGGACCAGCCCTATGACTAATTCATTACCGCAAAAGCTGGACATGACCTCGCGGATCATGACAAGCTGAACGGAGATAGATGAAGTTCCCAGGGCCAAGAGACAGATCCAGAATCTTCTCTTGGCCGTATAGCCTTTGTGTATTGCCATTGGAATATTATGTCAGGCGCATTCTTGCTTAATCAGTAATGACACAATTCAAAACGTAACATCTCAATAAGTCGTGGTAATTCCCTGAAACTGTGATTTCGGGTCATTGCGAGGAGCGTTAGCTACGACGCAATCTCTGTGCTACCAAGGAGATTGCTTCCCTGGCCCAGACCCTGGCCCAGACCGGGTGTTTCTCTCCGTGGCATTGTCCAGCTTCTGTCGCGCCAGGGCGGGCAGGGCGGGCGCTTCGCTCGCAATGACGAGAACCCGAACTTGTTGAGAACTTGGTTCAAAAGATGTCAACATCCTGTAAGTATTGTATAAGTGTCCGAACTGTTTCAGTCATTTGATATTCGGATTTTGATATTCGGATTTGTGGCTGACGCCTTGAGAACAGTACGTATTTGAGTCCCGTTATTGGCAGAGCAAATCCTCCAGATTTGACCAAGTTAGAGTCTACTTTGACGTTACTGTGGCAGGGTCAACTTTTATCTTTACAAAATCGCCATATTGTGCTATTTATTTTTTTTTAAATTAGCATTCATTCAGTGAATTCCCTTACTTATATAAAATACCTAACTGAGATGCTGAATGCAATGCATTTTTTCTCTCCTTGGCGTATACTTGTTAAGCAGGTATTGGGATGAAAAAGAAGGACCTGGAATATTTCAAGAACCATTTGACCGAACGTTTACAAACCTTGCTGGCCGAGGCAAGTGGCACAGTATCCGGTATGACGGATGAGAAGCCTAGTTTCCCTGATCCGACAGATCGGGCAGCCTTGGAATCGGACCGCAACTTCACCCTTCGCATACGAGACAGAGAGCGGAAGCTCATCGCCAAGATAAGGCAGGCCCTTGAGCGAATCGACAACGGCACTTACGGAATTTGCGAGACCTGTGGCGGGGAAATAACCCTCAAACGTTTGAAGGCTCGACCAGTTACCACCCAGTGTATTGATTGCAAAACCGAGGAAGAAGCAAGGGAAAACGCTCTCGGGGTATAGCGGGCTGCCGGTCTCCTCCCATGGATATAGCCTTCCGAAACTCCGGTTGTATTGACCTTCACATCCACTCGACTGCTTCTGACGGTTCGTTTTCACCTCTGGAGATCATTGAAGCAGCCCGGAAGATTGGCCTCAGGGCTGTAGCCATTACAGACCATGATACTGTTGACGGTTCAGCCGAGGCCTTAAGCCTCCCCCGCTCCCATTCTGTCGAAATTCTTTCCGGCATTGAAATCAGCGCCGATTTCCCCCGCGGCACCATGCATATTCTGGGTTATCTTATTCGGGTAGACGATTCGGCCTTGAGGGGAACTCTTAAAACCGTGCAAGACGCACGGGCGAAGAGAAATCTCAAGATCGTTGGAAAGCTCCAAGACCTTGGAGTGGACATACGATATAATGAGGTCATTGAGGTTTCGGGCGGGGGACAGGTTGGAAGGCCCCACATTGCTCAAGTATTGGTTCACAAAGGGGTTGTTCAGAGTGTTGATGAGGCCTTTAAGAAATTCTTAAGAAAAGGGGGGGGTGCATATGTTTCCAGGTATCGACTTTTGCCTGCTGAGGCTATCCAGATGATTTCGCAGGCAGGAGGAGTTCCCGTGCTGGCCCACCCGTTCACGCTTAATGCAAAAAACGAGACGGAATTGGAGAGTATTCTAGTTGACTTGAAGCAAGCCGGACTAAAAGGAGTGGAAGTCTACAATTCTGATCACACCCTCGAACACAAGAACCGCTACGAGAGGCTTGCGCTCCGCCACGGCCTGTTGCTCACAGGGGGGACGGATTTTCATGGCACGGCAAAGCCAGATATTCACCTTGGGATTGGAAAAGGAAATCTGCGCATTCCCTACAGACTTGTAGAGGAACTCAAGAAGAGTATCGTTAAAGTTTAGGCAACCATTCACGGTTACAAAAAAATGAACATCGAACATCGAACGTCCAACATCGAATGTTGAATGGGAAAACACGCGGCGCAAGCGCCTGCGCTGCGCGGAGGAAACAGAAGAACTGATTAAGATTTTCGTTACGAGTATCAAAACGGCCGTTCGACAGGCTCACGACCCTGAGCGGAGTCGAAGGGCTGAAAAGAAACAGAAATAACCGTTGAATGTTCGGTATTGGATATTCGTTTTTCATTCGACGTTGGACGTTCGATGTTCGACGTTCATCTTTCAAAACAATTCCGTGCGGCATAAATGTAACCTGTGAACATTTACGTTTAGGGATAGCTTTCTTGATATTCGTGATGCACGGTGACTGGGATTATGAAAGCGATATGGTCTTTTCAGGGCTTTTTTTTGCTATAATTTCAGGCGTAAACTCCTGTCTTCTGGAAAGTTCACGTCCTTTTTTGCCAAGCCACACGAATGAACAGGCAAGTGCAAGTCCTGCCACGATACCCACCATCAGATCCTCGCCGAGTGAGAATATCTTTGCCAGCAAGTATCCGGAAAGCATGCCCCCAATAAGCGCCAATATCGGTACCGTGTAAATGTAAAACGAAACTTTGAGCAGGGAAGCGCTTCGCAGGCCTATCGTCACGGTGTCTCCCACCTGAGCCCCGGCTGTGTTGCGGGCCCTTACCTCTACATTGGAGCCGGATCCTCCGAGGGCTTCACAGCTATGCCTGGCCTTGCAACTCTCGCATTCCGGCTCACGCTGGGTTACCGCCACTGCCATTGGGCCGTGGATTGCCCTTACAATTCCAGTCTTAGTTATAAGCTGTGCCATATTCCTTCGTCTACCGTCTTTGATTTAGTCGGCAAACCCCCAAAACCTGTAAGGGGGGTAACGCCTTGGAACTTCTACAACTTATTGAGAATATAGGAATCCATTATGCCATCATTCCACTATTCCAACATTTCAATTGGGGGCGAAGCCCCTAAGGGCTCGCTCAAAAATAACTTCACATGTTGATGCGCCGACCTGCCTGCCGGCAGGCAGGTCCATCCCGCCTGGCTGCGTTGCTCGTCGGTTAAATAGCTTGCTATTCGCCCTCC